>NZ_JAFLNG010000999.1 GCF_017427025.1 Streptomyces sp. FH025 | reverse complement strand
CCGTAGCGGGCCTACGTGCGGAGCGGGCGCACGAGCGGCGCGGGCCCACCAGTGGGGCGCGCGCAGGCATGGAACGGACCCACCCGCGGAGCGGGCGCCCGCGCAACGCGGACCCCGCCCGCGGACCCGGGCGTCAGAGCGCCGCCCGCACCGCCGAGTCGACGTCCGGGTGCGCGAAGCGGAACCCGGCGTCGAGCAGCCGGCGCGGCACCACCCGGTGGCTGCCGATCACCTCGATCGCCAGCTCCCCGAGCGCCGCCCGGAGCACCGCCTCCGGCACCGGGAACGGCGTCGGCCGGTGCAGCGCCCGGCCCAGCGCCGCGGTCAGCTCGGCGTTGGTCACCGGCTCCGGCGCGGTGAGGTTGAAGGCGCCGGACAGGTCCTCCCGGTCGATCAGGAAGCGCAGCGCGGCCACCTCGTCGGCCAGCGAGATGAAGCTCCAGTACTGCCGCCCGCTGCCGAGCCGCCCGCCCAGACCCAGTTTGAACAGCGGGAACAGTCGCGCGCCCGCGCCCCCGGCGGGGGAGAGCACCAGCCCGGTGCGCGGGTGGACGACCCGGATCCCGGCCCGCTCGGCCGGCCGTGCGGCCGCCTCCCACTCCAGGCAGACCTCGGCCAGGAAGTCCTCGCCGGCGGGGGAGTCCTCGTCGACGATCCGGTCGCCGGTCTGCCCGTACCAGCCGACCGCGGAGGCGCTGACGAGGACCCGCGGCGGCTCCTTCAGCTCCGCCAGGGCGACGGCCAGCGTCTCGGTGCCGTACACCCGGCTCTCCCGGATGTCCCGCTTGTAGGAGTCCGTCCAGCGGCGGTCGCCGACCCCGGCGCCGGCCAGGTGCACCACGGCCTCGACCCCGGCGAGGCCGTCCCGCTCGACCTGGCCGAGCAGCGGGTTCCAGCCGATCGCCGTGCTGCCGTCGGGCTGCGGGCCCGTCCGGGAGCGGCGCCGGACCAGCCGGACCACCTCGTGGCCGTCCGCCAGCAGCGAGCGGACCAGTGCCGAACCGATCAATCCCGTGGAGCCCGTGACAGCGATGCGCATGCCACCATCCTCGCAGCTCTTAATTCCCGGCACCCGTCGCATACGCCCCATTAGCATGGCGCGCATGCCCAACGACGATCTGATCATCCGGTCCGCGCGGCCCGAGGACGAGCGCGAACTCGCCGCCCTCGACCGTGCGGCCTGGTCCACCCTGTCCGACGTCTTCCCGCAGCCGCGCGCCGGGAACACGGTCTTCGACGAGGCGCACACCCCCGACCAGTACCTGGTCGCCGTCCTGGACGGCCGGATCGTCGGCTACACCCGTCAGGTCCCGGCGACCCCGCTGGCCGTCAACCGGCACGTCCGGCAGATCCAGGGCCTGGCCGTGGACGGCACGCTGCGCGGCCGGGGCATAGGCCGGCGCCTGGTCGAGGCGGTCTGCGACGCGGCCCGGGCCGCGGGCGCCCGCAAGATGACCCTGCGGGTGCTCGGCTGGAACGCCCCGGCCCGCCGGCTGTACGAGAGCTGCGGCTTCGTGGTCGAGGGCTCGCTCGCCGAGGAGTTCCTGATCGACGGCCGCTACGTGGACGACATCTTGATGGCCCGCCGCCTGGCCGACTGAGCCGCACGACTGACGGAGCATCAATTTCCGTGCGGCGCGGAGTCGTGACGCGCCCGCCCTGTCTGGAGCGGCCTCCGCCGGGTACCGTACGCCCGTGAGCAACTCGACGCCTCCCGGGTGGTACCCGGTCCCCGGTGCGGACGGTACCCCGGGTCACGAGCGCTGGTGGGACGGCAACGCCTGGACCAGCGACGTCAGGCCGCTCCAGGGCGGCGCCGGACAGCTCGCCGACGCGCCGACCCAGTGGCAGCCCTCGCCCCAGCAGCCGGGCTACGGCTACCCGGGCCAGGGCCCCGACTACGGCTACTCCGCCCAGGGCGCCGCCCAGCAGCCCGGGTACGGCTACCCGGGCCAGGAGGCCTATCCGGGCGCCGGCTACGGCTACCCCGGCGCGGGCTACCCGCAGCCCGCCCCCGACCGGACCAAGCCCGGTGTGATCATCGGCATCGCGGTCGCCGTGCTCGCCGTGGGCGGGATCATCGCCGGGATCGCGC
>NZ_JAFLNG010000998.1 GCF_017427025.1 Streptomyces sp. FH025 | reverse complement strand
TCGTCGACGAGGGTCTCCAGGTGCTCCATGGAGGTCGCGGCCACCTTCAGGGTGTAGCAGTCGTCGCCGGTGGTGCGCAGGCACTCCAGGATCTCGCGGCGCTCGGCGAGCAGCCGGTGCAGCGGCTGGTGGCGGTTGCCCGGGTACTTGAGCCGGACGACGGCGAGCACCGGGTAGCCGACCTTGGCCAGGTCGACGGTGGCGTGGTAGCCGGTGATGACGCCCAGCGACTCCAGGTTCCGTACGCGCTCGGTGGTGGCGGACGGGCTGAGGTTGACCCGGCGGCCCAGCTCGCTGAGGGAGATCCGGGCCTCCCGCTGGAGCTGCTCGATGATGGCCCAGTCGGTGTCGTCAAGATTCGCGGTCATCGGAGGATATTACCGGGGGATTCGTGGGCGACGGCGGCTTCTGCCGGGAGGATCGGGTTCCGTGCGGCGTGATCGCCGCAATAGCCTCTGGGCATGCAACTTGGCGTCAACGTACCGAACTTCGGGCCGGGCACCGACCCCGGCGTGCTGCGCGAGTGGGCGCGGGTGGTGGAGGGGCTCGGCTTCGACCTGCTGATGGTGTCGGACCACGTGGCCGTGACGGCGGATGTGGCCGAGCGGTACCCCGAGCCGTTCTACGACCCGTTCACCACGCTGTCCTGGCTGGCGGGGATCAGCGGAGGCCGGCTGCGGCTGGGCACGACGGTGCTGGTGCTGCCGTACCGGCACCCGCTGCTGGTGGCGCGGATGGCGAGCAGCCTGCACCGGCTCAGCGGCGGGCGGTTCGTGCTCGGCGTGGGGGTCGGCTGGGCGCGGCAGGAGTTCGAGGCGCTCGGGGTGCCGTTCACCGCGCGGGGGCGGCTGACCGACGAGTACCTGGGGGCGCTGCGGGAGGCCTGGGAGGGCTCGCAGGCCCCGCAGGTGTGGGTCGGCGGGCACAGCGAGGCGGCTCTGCGGCGAGCGGCCGAGTTCGGTGACGCCTGGCACCCGTTGCGGCTCTCGATGGGGCGGATGCGGGATGTGGTGACGCTGCGTCAGTTGCCGGGGTTCGCGCCGAGGATCGCGTTGCGGCTGACGGACGAGCCGGTGGCTGATCCCGAACGGCCCGCCGGGGTGGGGGACTTGGCGCAGATGATGGGCGACCTCCGGGAGCTGCGCGAGCTGGGCGCGGAGACCGTGGTGCTGGATCCGTACCGCGGGGATCCGGAGGAGACCAGGCGGCCCGAGGCCGCGTGGCGGGCGCTCGATTCGGTGGCTACGGGATGGAAGGCGGAACGGTGATCACGGCTGCCGACGAGGCGCTGCTGCGGCGCGCGATCGGGATCGCGGCCCGCGCGGTGGAGGCGGGGGACGCGCCGTACGGCTCCCTGCTGGCCGGGCCGGACGGGGACGTCCTGGCGGAGGCCCACAACACGGTGCGGCGGGACGCGGACATCACGGCGCACCCCGAGCTGAAGCTCGCCCGGTGGGCGGCCCGGGAGTTGGAGCCCGAGGTGGCCGCGGGCACGACCATGTACACCAGCTGCCAGCCCTGCGGCATGTGCGCGGGGGCACTGGTGCGGTCGGGCATCGGACGGGTGGTGTACGCGCTCGCGACCGAGCAACTGGTCGAGCTCAATCCGGAGTCGGGCGCCTGGCCGGTGGTGGCGCAGGACGGGCCGGCGCTGTTCGAGGAGGCGCGCGGGCCGATCGACGCGTACTACCGGGCGGATTGACGGTGGCGGACGGGCCGGACACGGGGTGGAGTTACGGCAGGACGCTCCGTTCCGTGGGCGCCCCCGACGCCCGTACGCGTCGGGGGCTGCGGCACGATGGAGTTCGTGGCAGAGCGGAGATTCGAGTACGCACCGGCGGGGACGCTTCCGGGGTTGTTGCAGCGTGGCCGGGGGCTGGGCGCGCGGATGGCGGCGGAGGATCCGGCGGCCGCCGCCGAGCTGGTGTACGGCTGCATCCGCTGGGAGTGGCGGTGGGACTCGCAGACCGACCAGCGGGATCTGTACCTGGCGCGGCTGCTCCGGGACCTGGAGTTGCCGCTCGGGCCGGTGGTCGACATGGCGGCGACGGGCGGGGGCGCCCGGGAGAGGGCCACGGGGGTGCTGGAGCTGTTGGCGTC
>NZ_JAFLNG010000997.1 GCF_017427025.1 Streptomyces sp. FH025 | reverse complement strand
CGGCAACGGGGGTGTCGAGCTGCGCCGCGGACGGCATGGAGGACTGGGCACCGAGACCGGTGACCGCCAACGAGGCCGCGCGGACGGCGCGTTCGGCGGCGGCGAGCAGGCCGGCGCCACGGGCGAGGGAGTCGGCGAGGGCCCCGCAGAAGGTGTCGCCGGCACCGACGGTGTCGACCACGTCGACGACGGGTGCCGGCAGGTGCACGGCGGGACGGCCCGGCTGCTTGATCAGCGCCCCGTCCGCCCCGAGCGTCACCACGACGGCCCGGCAGGGCAACGCGGCCCGCTCCAGCAGCTCGCGCGCCCCGTCGGGGCCGGTCGGCCGCTCCGCGCCGAGCAGGGTGGCGAGTTCGCCGAGGTTGGGGACGAGGACGTCGACGGCGGCCAGCACCTCCGGGGCGACCGGCCGGGCCGGGGCCGGGTTGAGGACGACCGTGCCGCCCTGCTCCCGGGCCCGCAGCACCGCGGCGGCGACCACCTCGGCGGAGATCTCGTGCTGCACCAGGACCACCTCGCCCGCCGACCGGGCCAGCCGCTCCGGCAGGTCCGCGACCGACAGTGCGGCGTTCGCGCCCGGGTTGACCACGATGGTGTTCTCACCGGCCTCGTCGACCACCACCGAGGCGATCCCGGTGGTGCTCTCCGGTGCCGGGCGCACCGCCTCGACGTCCACCCCTTCGGCGGCGAGCGCCCGCAGGATGGTGTCGGCGTCCGCGCCGACCCGGGCCACCAGACGCACCCGCGACCCGAGCCGGGCCGCCGCGACGGCCTGGTTGGCGCCCTTGCCGCCGACGCCCTCCACGAAGCCCCGCGCGAGCACGGTCTCACCAGGTCGCGGCAGGTCCTGGACGGTCAGGACGAGGTCGCGATTGACCGAACCGACAACGGTGATGGACGGCATCTGCACTCCTTGGGAGAGCGACTTGGGAGATCGATCTCCCACACTGTGGACCAGCCCCAAGGAACCGTCAAGTACCCTCGTGCTGGGCATTCCACCAGTTGGACGAGCCCGTCCCCGACCACGAAGGACCGCCCCACGTGACAGCGCCCCGACTCCTCGACGTGGCCGCGGCCGCCGGCGTCTCCCGCGCGACCGCCTCACGCGTCCTGGCAGGCACCCCGCGCAACGTCGACCCCGAACTCGCCCGCCGCGTCGAGCAAGCCGCCCAGCGCCTCGGCTACCGCACCAACCACTCCGCCCGGGCGCTGCGCACCGGCACCACGGGCACCATCGGCGTGGTCGTCCCCTCGCTCGCCAACCCGTACTTCGTCCAGCTCACCGACGCCATCGCCCGGCAAGTCCGCGCTGCGGGTGGACAGTTGGTGGTCTCCGACGCCGCCAACGACACCGCCATCGAGGCCGAGCAGATCGAGACCCTGCTCGGCGGCCGGGTCGACGGCCTGCTCGTCGTCCCCGTCTCCGCGAGCACCTCCGGCCCCGCCGTCCGGGCCGCCGCCAAACGCGCCCCCGTCGTCCTCTTCGACCGCTGGGCCACCGGCTCCGGAACCGTCGCCGTCACCCTCGACAACGCCGCCGCGATGCGACTGCTCCTCGACCACCTCGAAGGCCTCGGCCGCCACCGGATCGCCCTGGTCGCCGCCGACCAGGCCTCCTCCTCCGGCGCGGAACGCCTCGCCGCGTTCACCGAGGCACGCGGCGCCGACGCCACCACCGTCCTGCTGCCCAGCTTCACCACGGACGCCGGCCGCACCGCGGGCCGCCGCATCGCCGAACAGCGCACCCAGGTCGACGCCGTCGTCTGCGGCGCGGACGTCCTCGCGGTGGGACTGGTCAGCACGTTGCAGCGCTCGGCGGTCTCCGTCCCCGGCCAGATCGCCGTCACCGGCTTCGACGACACCGAGATACTCGAACTCCTCGACCCGCCCATCACCTCCATCCGCCACCCGCTCACCGCGATGGCCGAACGCGCCCTAACCCTCCTTCAGGCACCTTCCCGCGAACGGCCGGAGAGCGTGGAGCGCTTCGCCCCGCAGCTGGTGGTCCGCTCCTCCACCGACGCGAACGCCTGACACCGCGGCGCCGGGCGCGCCCTGCCGGAGCTTCCGTCGCGGGTTGCGGTGGCGGCCCGTGCAACCG
>NZ_JAFLNG010000996.1 GCF_017427025.1 Streptomyces sp. FH025 | reverse complement strand
TGGCGCTCGCCCGGATCCGGATGGACGCCGCCGGCCTGCCGATGCCGCCCCTCCTGGTCACCGCCGAGTCCGTCGGCGCCAGCAAGCCCGACCCGGAGGGCTTCCTCAAGGGCGCCGCCGGCCTCGGCTTCGCCCCCGCCGACTGCGTCGCCTTCGAGGACTCCGGCGCCGGCATCGCCGCCGCCCGCGCGGCCGGCATGCGCGTCGTCGGCGTCAGCCCCCGCGCCGCCGCCCACCATCCGGACGCCCACGCCGCCGACCTCGGCGCCGTCACCGTCACGGCGGACGCGTACGGCGTGCTGACCGTCACCGTTCGGGCCTGAGTCGCGGCTAGGCCATGTCTGACAATTAGCGGCGCCCGGCGGGAATTGTCAGACAGGCCTTAAACCGCCCGCTCGATCCCGGCCGTCTCACGCAGCAACCCACGGGTGCCGGTCGGGAGTTGGACCACCAGGGCGTCCCCTCGCTTCGCGACCGCCAGGTACCAGCTCCCGGGCGCCAGCCGGGCGACCGGCTCCATCGCCCCCTCCAGGGAGAGGAGTTGACGCGGCACCGGCACCGCGAACCAGTACGGCTCGAACCCCTCCTCGCCCTCCGGCGGACTCTCCCCGCGATGCTCGCCCCGCTCGATCCCAGCCGTCTCGCGCAGCAACCCACGAAAACCAGTCGGGAGTTGGACCAGCAGCGCGTCCCCGCGCGACTCCACGGCCAGGTACCACGTCCCCGGCACCAGCTCCGCCATCGGTGCCACCGAACCGTCCAGCGCCATCAGCGGGCGCCGCGTCGGCACCGCGAACCAGTGCGGGCCGAACTTCTCCTCGACGCTGCTCCGGATCCCGGCGGTGTCGAGCAGGAGCCCCGTCGAGCGGTCCGGCAGCTCGACCAGCAACGCGTCCCCGCGCGACTGGGCGGCCAGGTACCAGGTGTCCGGGAGCAGTTCCCCGACCGGCTCCAGCGACCCGTCCGGGCCGAACAGCGGGCGCGCCTCGGGAACGGCGAGCCAGTACGACCGGAACGCCGGGTCCGGCCGGGCCGCCAGCGCCGCCGCCAGCCCGGTGGCCCGGCCCAGCAGCTCCCGCGCGGCCTCCTCGGCGGCCCGCCGCAGCCGCTCCGCCTCCTCGGCCACCCTCCGCCCCGGCTCCGGCTCCGGCTCCGTCTCCGTCTCCACCATCGGGGCCGCCGGCGCCCTGTCCTCAACGGCCGGGGCGGCGGCGGCCTGGTTGCGGGCGATCGCGATCAGGCCGCCGGTGTTGCGGTTGCGCTGCTCCGGCAGCGGCCGGGACTTCGAGGAGAGCCTCGCGCGCAGCCCACGGTAGAGGGTCTCCATGTCCAGCAGCTCGGGCCCGCCCGGGATGCCCTTCTCCAGCAGGTCGATGAGCTCCCCGGTGAACGCGGTGTACGTCTCCCCGGGCGGCGCGAGGGCGGGCCGGGTCGCGGCCGAGGCGGTGAGCACCACCGTGCCGCTCACCTCCGTCCGCTCGGCGAAGCTCTCGCCCGCGCTCATGGTGCCGACCAGTGCCCGGCCGCTGTAGCAGCAGTCCAGCACCACCACCGTTCGCCGGGCCCGCGAAGCGAGCACCGCGCGGCGCAGGAACTCGTACCGCAGCGCGGTGTACACGCTCTCGCGCTCGGTGTCCGGCAGGGCGAGGTACAGCTCCTCCGAGTACTCGTCGGTCAGCCCGTGCCCGGCGTAGTAGACCAGCAGGGTGTCGGTGGCCTCCCGCGCCTTCTCCTGAACGGTGTCCAGGACCGCGCGCACGCTGCCCGGCTGGACGATCACCGGGCAGTCCTCGGGCGCCAGCCCCCACACCCCGGGGTCGGTGAGCACCCGGCGCAGCCCCGCCAGGTTCCGCTCGACGGCCGGCAGTCCCTCCAGGTGGAGGTAGTCGTGCACCCCGACGAGCACGGCCGCCGACCTGCCGGGGTCAGCCAGCACGGTCACGGCCGCTCAGTGCCTCCGGCCGGCGGCTCCAGCGCCGCCACGATCCGGAGCACCTCCTCCGTCGAGCCGCCCTCGATCACCATCGACGTGCCGTCGCGCTCGATCCGCACCCGCGCCGCGCCGCGCCGCGAGTCCCGCCAGGTGGCGATGGCGGTCACCAGGCTCC
>NZ_JAFLNG010000995.1 GCF_017427025.1 Streptomyces sp. FH025 | reverse complement strand
CCCCCGAGGCCCGGCGGGACCCGTACCCGTTCTACGCCCGCATGCGGCGCGAGAGCCCCGTCCACCGCAGCGCCCAGGGCGTCTGGTACCTCACCCGGTACGCCGACGTCGAGGCGGCCCTGAGCGACCTGCGGCTGTCCAACGACCGCGACCGGATGACCCGCGCCTACGGCGCACTCGGCGGCGACCTCAAGGCCCTCAGCCGGCTCACCGACCGGCTCGGCCGGGTGATGACCAACACCGACCCGCCGGACCACGCCCGGCTGCGCAGGCTGGCCAACCGGGCCTTCACCGCCCGGCGCGTCGAAGCCCTGCGCGACGGCGTCCAACGGATCGTCGACCGGCTCATCGACGAGGCGGTCGCGGCCGGGCCGACCACGGACCTGATCGAGGCGGTCGCCTCCCCGTTGCCGATGTCCGTCGTCTGCGAGCTCTTCGGCATCCCGGACGAGGACCGGCCACAGGTCAAGAGCTGGTTCCGCCGCTTCGGCCGACTCAGCGAGGACATCGACAAGTCCGAGGCGGCGATCGAACAGTACGAGGAGTACCTGTCCGGGCTCATCCGGCAGCGCCGGCGTGAACCGGGCGACGACCTGATCAGCGCCCTGGTCGCCACCCAGGCGCAGGACGAGAGGCTCACCGACTCCGAACTGCTGTCCACGTGCTTCGTCCTGATCACCGCCGGCGACGAGACCACCACCCACCTGATCGGCAACGGCGTGCTGGCCCTGCTGCGCCACCCGGACCAACTGGCCCGGCTGCGCGCGGACCCCGGACTGATCCGCGGCGCCGTCGATGAACTCGCCCGCTACGACACGGTGACCCAGGCGATCGTCCGGGTCGTCGCGGAGGACCTGGAGATCGGCGGACGGACGCTGCGGGAGGGCGAGCTGGTGTACCTGTTCCTCGGCGCGACCAACCGCGATCCCGAGCGGTTCGAGGACCCCGACCGGCTCGACCTGTCCCGCCCCGGCAACCGGCACCTGAGCTTCGGCCACGGCCCGCACTTCTGCCTCGGCGGCCCGCTGGCCAAGCTCCAGGCCGAGGTGGCGATCGGCACGCTGGTGCGCCGGCTGCCCGAGCTGCGGCTGGCGGACGGGGCGGTGCCGGACTGGCGGCCCAACCCGCTGCAACGGCGGCTGAGCACCCTCCTGCTCACCTACTGACCATGAACGACGACGAAGGAGCACCGCCCATGGCCCGAGAGTTCGAGGTCCGCCGGGAACAGGACCTGCCCGCCACGCCCGAACAGGTCTGGGACGCGGTCGCCACCGGCGCCGGCAACCTCGGCTGGCTGTACCCGATGGAGATCGAGCCGCGCGTCGGAGGGAAGGCCACCCGGGCCGACAGCACGGTCGTGGCGTGGGAGCCGCCGAGCCACTTCGCCGTCCGGGCGACCGTCGGCGACGAGTTCTCCAACACGCTCAGCTACTGGATCGAGCCGGCGAACGGCGGAACGAGCCACCTGCGGATGGGAATCCACTGGGTGCACAAGGGCGTCTGGGACGAGGTCTGGGACAGGAAGTCGGACGCGGCCGAGAAGCACGTCGACTTCTACCAGCACGGCCTCGCCGAGTACCTGCGGCACTTCGCCGGCCGCCCCGCCGTCTACGTCAGGGCCCAGCGCCCCGAACCCACCGCCGACCCGGCCGACTTCGCCGCCCTGCGCCGCCGCCTCGGCCTCGCCGCCGACGCGGCCGTCGGCGACCGGCTGCCGCTCCACCTCCCCGGTACGGACGGGGACTCGGAGGACGTGGTCGTGGACTGGCTCAGCCCCGACTTCGTCGGCCTGCGCGGCCCGGACGCGCTCTACCGGTTCTTCAACGGCAGCACCTGGAACGTGCCGATCTGGCTGGGCCACCACCTGTTCGCCGAGGATGCCGACGAGCAGCGGGCCACTACGGCGTGGACCGCCTGGCTCAACGACACCCAAGCCTAGGACCCCGATGGAAAGCTCAACCCGAACCCTGCTCTTCGCCGCCGAACTCGTCGAGGAGAACGGCACCTACACGCTCCTCGTCGAGGACGTACGGCGCGGCAGCGTCCAGACCGCCCCGGTCCCCAAGGCCATGGTCGACAAGCTCCCGACCTTCCTCTCGGCCCTCGCCG
>NZ_JAFLNG010000994.1 GCF_017427025.1 Streptomyces sp. FH025 | reverse complement strand
TGCCACGCCCCCGACAATTCTCCTTTGCCAAAGCTTAACCGCTCGATATTTGACACTCTGAAGTATCTCCCTGCATTGTTACTTCAGTTCATTCACTATGTACGGGAGGAAGCAACCGTGAGTGAGGCACCACAGCCCACCACCGCGGCCGAGAAGCAGAGCAACGCCCGGGTCCTGCCGGCCCTCATCCTGGCGATGCTGTCGTTCAGCGTGGTGCAGACCGCGGTCGTCCCGATCCTGCCGTCGCTGGCCAAGGAACTGGACGTCTCCGCCTCCAGCGTCACCTGGCTGATGACCGCCAACCTGCTCTCCGCCGCCGTGCTGACTCCCCTGCTGGGCCGCTTCGGCGACCTCCGGGGCCGCAAGCCGATGCTGCTGATCTCGCTGGCGGGCCTCGTCGCCGGTTCGGCACTGGCGGTCAGCACCCACTCCTTCACCTGGCTGGTCGTCGCCCGCGTCCTCCAGGGCGCCGGCGGTGGCGTGATGCCGCTGGCGATCAGCATCGTCCGCGACGAACTGCCCAAGCAGAAGGTCACCGGCGGCGTCGCCGCCATCAGTGCCTCGATGGGCGTCGGCTCCGGCCTCGGCCTGGTCGCGACCGGCCTCCTGCTGGAGCACTGGAGCTACAAGTCGATCTTCTGGATGGGCCTGGTCTTCGGCCTGATCGCGGTCGCCCTGGTCGCCTTCCGCGTCCCGTCCGACCCGGTGACCGACAAGGACGGCGGCGCCGACCCGCTCGGCGCCATCACCCTGGCCGGCTGGCTCTCCGCCCTGCTGGTCGCGGTCAGCCAGGGCAACCACTGGGGCTGGACCTCCACCAAGACCCTCGGCCTGTTCGCCGTCGCCGCCGTGGTCGCCCTGATCTGGGGCATCGTCGAGACCAAGGTCTCGCACCCACTGGTGGACATGAAGATGATGTCCCGCCCGGCCGTCGCCTTCACCAACCTGTCCGGCCTGCTCATCGGCTTCGGCATGTACGGCTCGTTCATGGTGATCAGCAACTTCGCCCAGACCCCGGAGAAGATCACCCACTACGGCTTCACCGCGACCGTCCTGCACGCCGGTGTGATGCTGCTGCCGTCCGCGATCGGCTCGATGGTGGCCGCCCCGCTCGGCGCCCTGCTGATCTCCCGCCGCGGCCCCAAGCTGCCGCTGGTCCTCGGTGGCGTCCTCGGTGCCGTCGCGATGGCCTACCTGGCCGTGCGGCACAGCCACGAGGCCGACATCTACACCGCCTCGGCGATCTTCGGCCTCGGCGTCGGCCTCGCCTTCTCCGCGATGCCGGCCTTCATCAACGGCGCCGTCCCGGTCGAGCAGAGCGGCATCGCCAACGGCATGAACTCCGTGCTGCGCACCGTCGGCGGCGCGATCGGCACCGCCGTGATGGCCGCGATCCTGACCGGCGACACCATGAAGCTGCCGCCGCAGATCCCGCTGTCGCTGCCCACCCTGGACGCCTACAAGCACTCGTTCTGGACCGCGGCCGCCGTCTGCGTCATCGCCGGCGTCGTCCCCTTCCTGATCCGCACCGCCAAGCCGACCGCCACCGTCCTCGGCGGCTCGGCCCGGCAGGACTCCAGCCCCGAGCTGGCCAAGACCGACGCCTGACGAGGCGTCCGTCCCCCGCGCTCAGGGACAGGGCGCGGGGGCCCGGCCTCCGTAGGTCGTGAGGGCATCACGAACGCGCGGGGTCCGGCACGGTATGCGGCCCCACCCGGTACTCCCCCCACCGGGTGGGGCCGCTTCGCGTTCCACCCCCCTCTTCACTCCCCCTCGCCGTCCATGCCCTCGCCACGGCGCAGCGGCAGCGGCCGGGCCGGCTCCAGCGCCGGGTCGTCCACCGCGAAGGTCCGCACCCTCCCCGGCTCGCTCCACGGCGTCTCGAACCGTACGGTGACCCGCCCGACGCCACTGCCCTGCACCCAGCCCGGCCCGAACTCGGCGTGCCGGACGTCCTGCCCGGGCAGCCAGCGGCGCACCACGACCGCCTCCGGCTCCTCCTCGGCCTCCGTCTCCTCCAGCGCCTGCTCCTGTTCCGCCGCCTCCTCGCGCAGCGCCTGCGCGAACAGGTCCTCCTGGGTGTAGTCGGCCAGTTGGGCCACGCCCACCCCGAGCAGCC
>NZ_JAFLNG010000993.1 GCF_017427025.1 Streptomyces sp. FH025 | reverse complement strand
TTCCTCGATGATACAAAAGATCACGAGAGCAGATGGGCGTTGACCGCCCGAGCCTCCTCGGCCAGCTCCGGCAGCTCCACCACCTCGACCCCGGCGGCCTCCAGCAGGGCCGTGCCCTGGCAGTCCGTGACGAACAGGTCCGGCTCGCGCCAGGCGACCACCACCCGCGGCACGCCCGCCGCGATGATCAGCCGGGCGCACGGCACCGGCCGTGAGGCCCGCTGCCCGCAGGGCTCCAGGCTGCTGTAGACGGTCGCCCCGCGCAGTCGCGGGTCGCCCGCCGGGAGCTTGGCCAGGGCCGACTCCTCGGCGTGGTCGTGCGCGTCCGCCTCCCGGCTGAAGCCCTCCGCCAGCACCTCGCCGTCGGCGCCGACGATCACCGCACCGACCGAGAAGGCCGTCTCGGAGGGCGGGCAGCGGCGGGAGAGTTCGACGGCCCGGCGCAGGTGGTCGAGGTCGGCGGCGGTGGGTCGGTTCACGGCGCGGGCTCCTTCGGGGCGTACCTGAGCAGGACGACGTCGCCCACGGTACGTGCCTCCAGCAGCCGCATCCGCCGGGCCGGACCGCCGGGGAAGGCGGCCGGGCGGACGAACCGCGGCGCCTCGGCCTGGCCGACCAGCAGCGGGGCGACGGCCAGCTGGAGCTCGTCCGCGAGGCCCCGGGCCAGGAACTGGGTGTGCACCCCGCCGCCGCCCTCGACCATCAGCCGGCGCACCCCTCGCGCGCCCAGGTCGTCCAGCAGCGCGCCGAGGTCCACCGCCTCGCCGAGCGCGGCCACCTCGGCCAGGCCGTCCAGCCGGGGCCGCAGCACCGCCGCCCCGGCGTCCGTGGTGTAGGCGAGCTTGGCGCCGCCGGTGTGCCAGAAGCGCAGGTCGGCGTCCAGGGCGCCGCTCGCGCTGAGCGTCACCTTCAGCGGGTGCTCGGGCCGTCCGGCGGCCAGTCGGGCGGCCCGGCGCTCGGGCGCGTTGACCAGCAGGCGGGGGTTGTCGGCGCGCAGCGTGTTGCCGCCGACCAGGATCGCGTCGGCGGCCGCGCGTTCCTCGTCCACCCGGTCGAAGTCGGCGGTGTTGGAGAGCAGCAGGCGGTCGGGGGAGGCGTCGTCGAGGTGGCCGTCGAGGGACACGGCTGCGCTCAGCAGGACGAAGGGACGCTGGCCGGGGCCGGGCATGGGCGGGACCGTTCTGTCGGGTGCGCCTCCACGGTACGGCGACCGGGTGCGGCGCCGGTGCCAGGTGGTCGACATGTGAGACGGATCTTCTCGCCATGCGGAATGCGGCGTAGCGTCGGAGCGCCACGGAAACGGAACGCCGACGATGTTCGAGGGGGATCCCATGACCGGACCGCAGCCCGCCGCCGTCTACACCCACGGCTACCAGGAGGCCGTACTGCGCTCGCACCGCTCCCGTACGGCCGCCGACTCGGCCGCCTACCTGCTGCCCGAACTGCGGCCCGGGCAGTCGCTGTTGGACGTCGGCTGCGGGCCCGGCACGATCACCGCCGACCTGGCCGAGCTGGTCGGCCCGAGCGGGCGGGTGGTGGCGGTGGACACCTCCGCCGAGGTGCTGGAGCAGGCCGCCGGGTACGTTGCCGGGCGCGGCGCGGCCAACGTGGAGTTCGCGCTCGCGGACGTGCACCGGCTGCCGTACCGGGACGGCGAGTTCGACGTCGTGCACGCCCATCAGGTGCTGCAGCACGTGGCCGACCCGGTGGGCGCGCTGCGCGAGCTGCGCCGGGTGACGGCGCCCGGCGGGGTGGTCGCCGTCCGGGACGTCGACTTCGCCTCGATGGCCTGGTTCCCGGAGGTCCCCGCGCTGGACCGCTGGCTGGAGCTGTACCGGCGGACCGCCCGCGCCAACGGCGGCGAGCCGGACGCCGGCCGGCGGCTGCTCTCCTGGGCCCGCGAGGCCGGCTTCGCCGAGGTGACCGCCGGAGCGGGCACCTGGACGTACGCGACGCCCGAGCGGCGGGCCTGGTGGGGCGGGATGTGGGCGGACCGGGTGATCGGCACCGCGCTCGGGCGGACGGCGGTGGAGCGGGGCTTCGCGGACCGGGCCGAACTGGAGCGGATCGCGGACGGCTGGCGGGAGTGGAGCGCCGCCGGGGACGGCTGGTTCTCGATGCTG
>NZ_JAFLNG010000992.1 GCF_017427025.1 Streptomyces sp. FH025 | reverse complement strand
GGGCTTGCACCAGGGGCGGCTCGGCCGACTGGTCCGGGGCCGTCGCCGGAGTGCGGGCGGGGCCCGATTCGGCGATGGCCACGTCCAACTCCGCCACCGGTTCGGCACGGTGAGCTCGCCCGTCGCCCTCGTCGGCCAGCAGGTCGGTGGCCAGCGGGTCGGTGGCCAGCAGATCGGTGGGCAACAGGACGACGGCCGTGGTGCCGCCGTACGCGGAGGTCACCAGCGAGACCTTCACGTCGTGCCGCCGGGCGAGCCGGCTGACCACGAACAGACCGAGCCGGTCGCTGTCGAACAGGTCGGCCTGTTCGACGGCCGCGATCCTCCGGTTGGCGGCGAGCAGCGCGGCCGGGCCCATGCCGAGTCCGCGGTCCTCGATCTCCAGGGCGTAGCCGTTGCCGACCCGTTCGCCCCGGATGTGCACCCTGGTGTGCGGCGGGGAGAACCCGGTGGCGTTCTCCACCAGTTCGGCCACCAGGTGGGTGAGGTCGGCGACGGCGTGGCCGACGACGGCGGCGCGCGGCAGCGAGTGCACCTCGACCCGGGCGTACTCCTCGACCTCCGAGACGGCCGCCCGCACCACGTCCACCAACGGGACGGGCCGGCGCCAGGCCCGGCCGGGGACGGCGCCGGAGAGGATGATCAGGCCCTCGGCGTGGCGGCGCATGCGGGTGGTGAGGTGGTCGAGCCGGAACAGGTCTGCCAGCTCCGACGGGTCCTCGGTGCGCCGTTCCATCGTGTCCAGCAGGGTGAGTTGGCGGTGCACCAGCACCTGGCTGCGGCGCGCGAGGTTGACGAACACCCCGGAGACCCCGGACAGCACTTCGGCCCGCTCGACGGCCGCGGTGACGGCCGCGCGCTGCACGGTGCCGAGCGCCCGGTGTATCTGGCCGATCTCGTCGTCGCGGCCCACCGGGCGCGGCGCCTCGACCTCGACGTCCACCTCCTGCCCCGCACGCAACTTCCGCATCGTGGCGGGGAGTTTGCGACCGGCGAGGTCAAGTGCCGAGTTGCGCAGGCCGATCAGCTCGGTGACCAGGCCGCGCCCGATCCGCACCGAGATCACCAGCGAGGCGACCACTCCGATCAGTCCGAGCAGCACGGCCGTTCCGGCCGGGGTGAACAGGCCCAGCGCGTACGGGTTCCGGCGCTCGGCGGCGACGCGTCCGGCCTGGTCCTCGACGGCGCGCAGGCCGCCGGTCACGTTCCCCACGACCAGGCCCCACCGGTCCGCGGGAACGGCGGCGACGGCGGTCCGGCCGTCGGCGGCGCTGCGGATCCGCTCCTCGTAGCCGACCAGGTCGCGGTGGTCCTGGCCGCCGGTGACCGCGAGCAGCGCCGCCCGGTCGGCCGGCCCCAGGTCGGCGGTCGCGCCCTGCTCGAACTCGCGCCGGGCGAAGGCGAGGCCGTCGAACTCGCGCAGCTGATCGTCGCCGAGCGCGCCGGAGAGCTGGGCGGCGCGCAGCAACGCGTCCTCGCGAGCGAGGAGTTCACGGGAACGGGCCAGTTCCCGCAGCACCCGGGCCTCGGCGGCCGACCCGCCGCCCTGTGCCGGGGTGACGGCGCCGGACACGGCGAGCGCCCGCTCCACCGCCGTGCCGTACGCGGCGTAGGCCTCGGGCCAACCGATGCTGCGGGTCGCCACCTTGGCGCGCAGATCGGGCAGCGCGGCGAGGGAGGTGCCGAGGGCGTCCAGGCTGGCGGCGGCGTCGACCCCGAGGCCCTCGGCGTCGGCGCGGTTGTAGCCCTGGCCGGGGTGGCGGGGGTCGGGGAAGAGCGGGGCGAGCGCCCGGTCGGTGGTGGCGGCGGCGTCGCGCAGGGCGCTCTCCCGGGCGGCGCCGGGCACGCCGCCCGGAACCGTGCTCTGGGCAGCCAACAGCTCGCCGGCGGCGACACGTTCGGCCTGTAGCCCGGCGACCGTCTCGGCGACGGGGGTGAGCAGGGTGCGCTGGGCGTCGCGCAGTCGCAGCAGGTCCCAGACGCCCCGGGCGGTGGTGACGGTGGCGAAGCCCCAGAGGGCGATGACGGAGACGACCGGGACCATCAGCAGGGCGATGATCCGGGCGCGGACGGTCCGAGGGCGCAGCCCGCGCAGCCAGGGGCCGGGGCGCGGCGTTCGGGCGGG
>NZ_JAFLNG010000991.1 GCF_017427025.1 Streptomyces sp. FH025 | reverse complement strand
GAACGCGGCCGGGTCGGTCAGGCCGACGACGGCGGGCACCCGCCCCGGCCGCCAGGTGAAGCTCCCGAACACGTGGTCCCACAGCGACAGGTCGGAGGCGTAGTGGCCGGCTTCGTCGAGGTCGGTGCTGTGGTGGAGGCGGTGGAGCTCGGGGCCGGCCAGGACGTGGCCGAGCCAGCCGAGCTGGACGTCGATGTTGGCGTGAACGAAATACCCCTGTGCGAGAACGAATATTCCGACCACGAATACCGAATCCGCCGAGAATCCGATCAGGGCGAGCAGGAGCTGGACCACGGACTGCGCGACGAAGACGTCCAGGAAATGGTTCACACCGTTGTTGGCGACGTTCACCTTGCCGGGAACGTGGTGCACGCCGTGCAGCCGCCAGAGCCACCGGTTGTGGTGGGACCAGCGGTGCACCAGGTAGTCGCCGAGCGAGCCGACCAGCAGGGCGAGCGGGATCTCCAGTGCGAACGGCAGTGCCGGGTGGGCCGGTCCGACCAGCTCCACCAGCATCGTGACCACGCCCTGCGCCAGGGCGCCGCCGACCATGCTGAGCAGGAAGTAGACGCTGTACCAGCCGAGTTCACGCCTGCTCGGGTGCCAGTCGGTCCGGTACGGGATGACCCGCTCCAGCACCGCGAGGTACCCGATGACGGCGACCAACGCGAGCGGCGAGACCCGGTCCGGCGCCCAGTGGAAGTGAAGCGTCGCGACGGACGTGCAGAGCACCCCCAGGAGCAGAAGCGGATGGGCCAGCCGGCGTGCGATGGCGGTCAGGACGCGCCCCCTCTGTTCTTCGCGGACTAACGACTGGAAACGCCAGTGACTCTAGCCGGAGCCGCAAGCCTCTGCAGTCATTCGACGTGTTAACGCCATAAATGACCCGAAGGGCGGAAGATGTGCACACGAAGTTGACGCGAAACCGGCGTGAAGGGGGCGCATTCAGGTAAAGGACGTCCGTCACCGGGCGTACGCTGGGCTCATCCGGCGGGCATGGAGGCCTTCACGCCCCTGCCTCAGAACCCGGCCCCGGAACCCGATTTCAGACCTCTCCCCCGGCACTCGGCGCCAGTTCCCGGCGTGCGAGCCGGGTTTCAGGACCGGACCAGCTCCGCCAGCCGGCGGGCGGCCTGCGGCTCGTGCGGCGCGAGGCGCGCGCGCAGGCCGCGCAGTTCGTGGCCGACGAGCGCCGGCAGGCCGGCCGCCGGGGCGGCCTCCAGGGCGGGCGCGAGCAGTTCGAGGGCCGTGTGAGGGTCGTGCGCGCAGGCGTGGCAGTCGGCCGCCCGGACGATGAAGAGCAGTCGGCTGGACGGCAGTCGGGTCGGGCCGAGCAGGTCGAGCGCGGTCTCGGTGGCGGCCAGCGCACGCCGGGCCAGCCGGGGGTCGTCCGCGGCGGCGGAGAGGTCGCGCAACGAAGCGGCCGCGGCGGACTCGACCCGCATCCGCATCGAGGCGATGGACAGCCACGGCACGTCCGCCTCGTCCCGGTCGTCCATGTGGTCCAGGTGCGTGCGGGCCAGGCCGATCTGCCGGAGGGTTCCCCGGACGTCCCCGGTCAGGGCCAGGGCCCGCGCCCGGCTGATCCGGTCCATCGCGCCGGCCCAGTGCCTCCCGGGGGCGACCCGGTCGATCTCCCGGGCGTAGCCGAGGGCGACGGCCGGGTCGCCGTCCAGCCGGGCCAGGATGCTGAGGTCACTGAGCGTGCCCACCAGGGTGGCCTGGTCCTCGGCGAGTTCGGCCCAGGTGAGCGCGCGGTCGAAGCAGGCCATCGCGGTGGCGTTGCGGCCGTCCTGCATCCTCAACGCTCCGGCGGCGTGGGCGTGTTCGGCGGCCAGCCGGGCGAGCGGGCGGCGCTGGTCCGCGGGGGCGACGGCGAGCCGGGCGAGCACCGCGTGCAGGGTGCGCTCGGCGGCGGCGGCCAGGCCCGGGCGGCCACCGAGTTCGGCGGCGCGCAGGTGGGAGGCGAGCAGTCCGGTGAGGGCGTGCGCGGTGGCGGCGTCCAGTGGCGCCGCGGTGGCCGGGTCGGCCGCGCAGAACTCGGCGTGCAGGGCGGCGAGTTCGTCGGGCGCCGGGACCGCGCAGCCCTCGGCGCCGTGCAGCGGGCAGAGCAGTCCGTAGTCCGG
>NZ_JAFLNG010000990.1 GCF_017427025.1 Streptomyces sp. FH025 | reverse complement strand
CCCGGGCGCGCGGATCGACGGCGGACGTCGGACGGACCGGCCGGGAGAGCACCTTCATCCCCCTTCACCGGTGTTCCTCGCCGCCGCACCACGGCCCCGCCTTCGCCCTTCCCGCCGCCGTGCGACGGTTCCTGCCCCAGGGAGCCTGTCATGTCGATGATCAACAGCCTGCGCGCCGCCGTCCGCACCAACCGCCGCCGGGGCGCCGTCGGCCCGTACGACGCCGTGCCGGCGGGCAGCGGCTCGGCGGTCGTGGACTGCGCGGTCTACCAGCACGGCAAGCGCAGCGGCGAGAGCTGCAGCCCCCGCGAGGCCGCCCGGCGGGTCAAGGCGGCGCACCAACTGGCGGACGGCGCCGGGTCGTTCAGCTGGATCGGGCTGCACGAGCCGACCGAGGCCGAGTTCGGGGGGATCGCCCAGCGCTTCGGCCTGCACCCGCTGGCGGTGGAGGACGCGGTGCACGCGCACCAGCGGCCCAAGGTGGAGCGCTACGACGACGTCCTCTTCGCCGTCTTCAAGACCATCCGCTACGTCGAGCACGACCAACTGACGCCCACCAGCGAGGTGGTGGAGACCGGCGAGCTGATGGTCTTCGCCGGGCGGGACTTCGTGATCACCGTGCGGCACGGCGGCCACGGCTCGCTGCAGGAGCTGCGGCACCGACTGGAGGCCGACGCCGACGAGTCGGGGCTGCTGGCCAAGGGCCCCTCGGCGGTGCTGCACGCGATCGCCGACCACGTGGTGGACAACTACCTGCTGGTCGCCGAGCGGTTGCAGACCGACGTGGACGAGATCGAGTACGGCGTCTTCTCGGCCAAGGGCGGCCGCAGCGCCGATGTCGGCCGGGTGTACCAACTCAAGCGCGAGGTACTGGAGTTCAAGCGCGCGGTGGTGCCGCTGCTGCGCCCGATGCAGCAGCTGTCCGAGCCGGCGCAGCGCCTGGTGCACCCGGACATCCAGAAGTACTTCCGGGACGTCGCCGACCACCTGGCCCGGGTCACCGAGCAGGTGCACGGCTTCGACGAGCTGCTGAACTCGCTGCTCCAGGCGAACCTGGCGCAGGTGTCGGTGGCGCAGAACGAGGACATGCGCAAGATCACCGCCTGGGCGGCGATCTTCGCCGTACCCACCATGATCACCGGCGTGTACGGCATGAACTTCGAGTACATGCCCGAGCTGCACCACAAGTACGGGTACCCGCTGGTGCTGAGCGCGATCGTGCTGATCTGCGTCGGAATGCACCGGGGCTTCCGCCGCAACGGCTGGCTGTAGCCGCCGGGCTCGACACCCGGCCGTGACCGCCGGGTTCAGCGCCGTCCGCCGCGGGCGACCAGCACCAGGCCGAGCAGGATCAGCACCACCGCCGGGTAGGCGGCCGCCGGCGGCCACTGGCCGAGCCAGAGGGCGGCGATCAGGGCCGCGCCCGGGGTCTCCAGCAGGATCGCGGTGGAGGTGATCGACGGGCCGAGGCTGCGCACCACCCGGTTGCTCAGCGAGTGGCCGAGCAGTTGGGCGGAGACCATGAGCAGCACGATCTGCCACCAGGCCCCGGCCGACCAGCCGGACAGCGGCGTCCCGGCGGCCAGGCAGATCACCAGCAGGACCAGCCCCGTGGTGGCGTAGCAGACCAGGGTGTACGCGGTGGTGCTGACGGTCCGGCGGACCTCGGCGCCGAGCAGCATGTACCCGGCCGCGGCGAGGCCTGCGGCGAGGGCCAGCGCGTCGCCGAGCAGGGCACGCGGGGACATCGAGAGGTCCACGCCGGTCAGCACCAGCACGCCGGCGAAGGCGACGAAGGTGCCGAGCCAGACCAGCCGCGGCGCCCGGACACCGAACAGCCGCATCAGCAGGATCGTCCACAGCGGGGTGGTGGTGACCAGGGCGGTGGCCGAGGCCACCGAGGTCATCCGCAGGCTGGGCATCCAGAGCGCGAAGTGCACGGCGAGCAGCGCCCCGGCGGCGATCGCGAGCAGCAGCGCCCGCCGCCCGATGCCGCGCAGCTCGGCGCGGTGGCGCAGCAGCGCGTACGGGCCGAGGGCGCCGACCGACATGACGTTGCGCCAGAAGGCGATCGCCAGCGCGGGGGCGGCGGTGGCGCTGATCAGCGGGCCGGAGAGGGAGATGCCGCCGAT
>NZ_JAFLNG010000099.1 GCF_017427025.1 Streptomyces sp. FH025 | reverse complement strand
ACGGGTCAGCTCTCCGGGGTGGCTTCCGGGGCGGCCGCGGCCTTGCGGGTGCGGGTGCGCTTGCGCGGGGCCGGGACCTCGGCGGCGGCCGGCTCGGTGGCCGGGGCCTCCGGGGCGGTCTCGGCGACGGCCTTGGGCTTGCGGGTCCGCGTACGGGTGGCGGGCTTCTCCGTGGCCTCGGCGGCCGCAGCCTCGGCCGGGGCCTCGACGGCCTCCGCCTTCGGCTTGCGCGTCCGGGTGCGGGTGGCCGGCTTCTCCTCGGCGGCCGGAGCCTCGGCCGGGGCCTCGGCGGCCGCGGCCTTGCGGGTCCGGGTCCGGGTGGTCTTCTTGGCGGCCGGGGCCTCGGCGGGAGCCTCGGTCACCACAGCGGCCTCGGCGGCCTCGACGACCTCGGCGGCCTCGGCCTTCGGCTTGCGCGTCCGGGTCCGGGTGCGGGCGGCCGGCTTCTCCTCGGCCACCGGGGCCTCGACCACGGCCTCGACGGCCGGAGCCGCCTCGACCACGGCCTCGGCCGCCACCGCGACGGTCTCGCCGGCGGCGGCGCCACCGCGCGAGCGGCGACGACGACGGCGCGGCGCGGCCTCGCCCTCGGCACCCTCGACGGCCGGGGCCGCCGGAGCGGCCACCGCGGCCTCGGTCACCGCGACGGCCTCGTCGGCCCCGGCGACCGCCGCGCCACGGCGGGTGCGGCGGCGCTCACGGGTACGGCGCGGCTTCTCCTCGGCGGCCGGGGTCTCGACGGCGGCACGGCTCGAACCGCCCCGCCCGCCACGACCGCGGCCGGTGCGGGCGCCGCGCCCGCCGGTCTCGCCGAGGTCCTCGATCTCCTCCGCGCCGAGCCCGGCCCGGGTGCGCTCCGAGCGGGGCAGGACGCCCTTGGTGCCCGGGGCGATCTTCAGCAGCTCGTACAGGTGCGGCGAGGTGGAGTAGGTCTCCTCCGGGTCGTTGAACGACAGGTCCAGCGCCTTGTTGATCAGCTGCCAGCGCGGGATGTCGTCCCAGTCGACCAGGGTGACGGCGGTGCCGGAGGCGCCGGCCCGGCCGGTGCGGCCGATCCGGTGCAGGTAGGTCTTCTCGTCCTCGGGGCACTGGTAGTTGATGACGTGGGTGACGCCCTCGACGTCGATGCCGCGGGCGGCCACGTCAGTGCAGACCAGGACGTCGACCTTGCCGTTGCGGAAGGCCCGCAGCGCCTGCTCGCGGGCGCCCTGGCCGAGGTCGCCGTGCACCGCGCCGGCCGCGAAGCCGCGCTGGGTGAGCTGGTCGGAGACGTCGGCGGCGGTGCGCTTGGTGCGGCAGAAGATCATCGCCAGCCCGCGGCCCTCGGCCTGCAGGATGCGCGAGACCATCTCGACCTTGTCCAGCGAGTGCGCGCGGAAGATGTGCTGCTCGATGTTGGCGACGGTGGTGCCGGTGTCGTCGGGAGCGGTGGCCCGGATGTGGGTCGGCTGGCTCATGTACCGGCGGGCGAGGCTGATCACCTGGCCCGGCATGGTGGCCGAGAACAGCAGGGTCTGCCGCTTGGCCGGCAGCATGGTGATGATCTTCTCGACGTCCGGCAGGAAGCCGAGGTCGAGCATCTCGTCGGCCTCGTCCAGGACCAGCGCGCGGACCTTGGACAGGTTCAGCTTCTTCTGCCCGGCCAGGTCCAGCAGCCGGCCCGGGGTGCCGACCACGATGTCGACGCCCTTGGTGAGCGCCTCGACCTGCGGCTCGTACGCCCGGCCGCCGTAGACCGCGAGCACACGGACGTCGCGGACCTTGCCGGCGGTCTGCAGGTCGTTGGTGACCTGGGTGCAGAGCTCGCGGGTCGGGACGACGATCAGCGCCTGCGGGGAGTCGGAGAGCTGCTCCTCGGTGGCCCGGCCGGCGTCCACGTCGGCGCGCACGACGACCCGCTCGATCAGCGGGAGGCCGAAGCCGAGGGTCTTGCCGGTGCCGGTCTTGGCCTGGCCGATGACGTCGTGGCCGGTCAGCGCGACCGGGAGGGTCATCTCCTGGATGGGGAAGGGGTGGACGATGCCGACGGACTCCAGGGCCTCGGCGGTCTCCGGGAGGATCCCCAGTTCCCGGAACGTCGTCTTGATGGGTTCAGCGGTGGTGGACAGGGTGCTGCCTCTTCCGTTTTTCGGAGGGGCCGAGAGCGAGCGGCGGGCGGGCAGCCGCGCGGCTGCGTACGGGCCTGGGCGGCCCCGAACAGCTGCGCGGACGCACAACCGCGCCGGTCCCTGCGGCCGGCCGGTGCGCGCGGCCCGGTGCGGGGCGCGTCGCCGGCGGCGTCGGGGAGGGTTCCCGTGAGGGACCTGCGCGGGACCTCCGCCAGGTTGGGCGTGGTCTCGGCGGCCCTCGCTCGGCCACTGATGCGGTGCCAAGGCTTGAAGTCCAAGCCATGGTCGGAGCCGATCGGCTCTCCGACCGGGCATCCGCGTACGTGAGTACCCGTGCCTCCGGTGCGGACACGCCCAAGGGGGCGGCACCGCTACGGAGCGGGCTAGCGCGGGCCACCGAGACGGCGGTGACACCGTGCAAGCACGACGGGGCTCCGTACCACCATACAGTCAGGCGACGACTCGAACACGTGATGCGTCTGACATTGCCCCCGGAGACGGGCGCGTGACCGGGCGATTCGGGAGGTCACCCGGGCGCGCCCGATGGTGGGGGCGCAGGCCCGGCGGGACTAAGGTGGCGGGTCATGGACACCCATGGTGAGACGCAGGACGCCGCGGCCGGCTCGATCGGCGACTGGGCCACGTGCTCGGCCGACCCCGGCTACCGCGCGGCGGTGCTGGATCTGCTCGGCGCGCTCGCGTACGGCGAGCTGAGCGCCTTCGAGCGGCTCGCCGAGGACGCCAAGCTGGCGCCGGACCTCGCCGACAAGGCGGCCCTGGCCCGGATGGCCTCCGCCGAGTTCCAGCACTACCAGCGGCTGCACGACCGGATCGCCGAGATCGGCGCCGACCCGCAGGAGGCCATGCGCCCCTTCGTCGAGCCGCTGGAGCTGTTCCACCGGATGACCGCCCCCTCGGACTGGCTGGAGGGCCTGGTCAAGGCCTACGTCGGCGACGCCATCGCGACCGACTTCTACCGCGAGGTGGCCGTCCGGCTCGACGACGACACCCGCGAGGTGATCCTCGGCGCGATGTCCGACACCGGCCACGCCCAGTTCGCCGTCGACAAGGTCCGCCAGGCCATCGAGGCCGACCCGCGGGCCGGCGGCCGGCTCGCGCTGTGGGGCCGACGGCTGATGGGCGAGGCGCTCAGCCAGGCCCAGCGGGTGGTCGCCGAGCGCGACGCGCTGTCCAACCTGCTGGTCGGCGGCGTCCGGGTGCAGGGCTTCGACCTGGTCGAGGTCGGCAAGATGTTCAACCGGATCACCGAGGCGCACACCCGGCGGATGGCCGCGCTCGGCCTCGCCTCCTGACCCCGGAGAGTCCTGACCCGGAGAGTCCTACGCCGGCCGGTGCCGCCGCGCCGCGCGGTGGACACCGCCCCGGTGCGGGTGGTGCCGGTGCGCGGGGGCCCGCCCGGCCGCCAGGTCCGGCCGGGCCAGCAGCGAGGTGAGCACGGTGGCGGCCAGCGCCGAGAACACCACCGACACCACCGGGAAGCGCCCGTCCAGGCAGAAGTGCGCCACCACCCCGCCGCCCAGCGCGGCCCCCGCCGCCGTGCCCAGCACCAGCGCGCGGGACGCCCGGAAGTACCCGGGCAGGCGCAGCAGGGCGGCCCCGCCCACGACCAGGCCGACCAGGGCGAAGGCGATCGATTCGATCAGCAAGGCAGCCTCCCGGGGACGGGCGTACGGCACCGGTGCCGTCCCTGTCGCCGTACCCCGGCCCACCCGGCCGTACACGCGACGGTGCCCCGCTCCCTGCGGGAACGGGGCACCGGAACGCTTCGCCCGGGCGGCGACCCGGGCGACTCGCGGCCACTCAGAGGGTGGCGAAGCCCACCTTGCGGGCCTCCGGCTCGCCGATCTCCACGTACGCCAGGCGCTCGGCCGGAACGATGATGCGGCGGCCGTGCTCATCGGTCAGCGAGAAGAGCTTCTCCGACCCCTCCAGCGCCTTCGCGACCGCGCTCTGGACCTCATCGGCAGTCTGCGAGCTCTCGATCACGATCTCGCGCGGCGCGTTCTGCACGCCGATCTTGACCTCCACGGCTTCCGTCCCTCCGGGTTGCAGCCTCCACGCGCGGACACCGGACCGCCTGGGACAAGCGTTCGCGGCGACCGCGCCGTACGGCTTCACCATAGAGCACCGGATCACCGGCCAGGCGAAGGTCGGCGGATCGTCACCGCTGTGCGGACGGCTCCCCGGCCTGGTCACCCGGGTGCATCGGGAAGCCCTTCAGCCCGCGCCAGGCCAGGCTGGCGACCAGCCGCACCGCCTCGTCGCGCGGGATGTCCAGCCCCTGCGAGAGCCAGTACCGGGCGGTGATCTGGGCCAGGCCGCAGACGCCCGCGGCCAGCAGCTTCGACTCCGCCTCGGGCAGGTCGGTGTCCTCCTGGATCACCTTGCTGACCAGCGTCGCGCTCGCCTCGGAGGCACGCTCCACCCGCTCGCGCACGGCCGGCTCGTTGGTCAGGTCCGACTCGAAGACCAGCCGGAACGCGCCCGACTCGCTGGAGACGTAGTTGAAGTACGCCTCCATGGTGTTGGCCACGCGCTGCTTGTTGTCGGTGGTCGCCGACAGCGCCTCGCGGGTCGACTCGACGAGGGCGTCGCAGTGCTTGTCCAGCAGCGCCAGGTAGAGCTCCAGCTTCCCGGGGAAGTGCTGGTAGAGCACCGGCTTGCTCACCCCGGCGCGGTCGGCGATGTCGTCCATGGCGGCCGCGTGGTAACCCTGCGCGACGAACACCTCCTGGGCGGCACCGAGCAGTTGTTCACGGCGGGCGCTTCGCGGCAGGCGAGCACCGCGCGGGCGCTCCTGCGCCTCCTGGATGGCCGTCACGGCGCTCCTCACTTCGGGGTTCTTCGGGGCTGGCGAGATGGCCGATTCTACTTTTCGGTAACCGCGCCCGCGTTCGGCGGAGGCGAGAAAAGCTGTCCGGCCCGCTTGTCAGGAGCCCACAATACGGCGCTGACCTCGGCGTCGGCAGAGGTGTGACCGAGGGGCGGGACGGCCCGCCCGCCCTGCGCCGGTCCGGCCCGGGCTCACTACCATCGTCCACCATGAGCGGTACTGAGCAGCAGGTACGGACGGTCGAGGTCCCCGGCGCGGTGCTCGCGGTGCACCGCGGTGCCGCGGGCGGGGGCGCGGACGGCCGCGGGCCCGGGCTCTTCGTGCACGGCCTGGGCGGCTCGGCCGCCAACTGGACCGCGCTCATGGACCGCCTGTCCGACGTCGTCGACGGCGAGGCCGTGGACCTGCCCGGCTTCGGCCGCTCCAACCCGCCCGCCGACGGCAACCTCAGCCTCTCCGGCCACGTCCGCGCCGTCATCGGCTACCTGGAGGCCTCCGGGCGCGGACCGGTCCACCTGTTCGGCAACTCCCTCGGCGGCGCCGTCGCCGTCCGCCTCGCCGCCCTGCGCCCCGACCTCGTACGCAGCCTCACCCTGGTCTCGCCCGCCCTGCCCGAACTGCCCCCGCAGCGCTCCGCCTGGCCGACCGGCCTGCTCGCCCTGCCCGGCGTGCCCGCACTGCTGCGCCGGCTGCCGGCCGGCCGGCGCGACGTCGAGGCGGCCGCCGAGGACCTGCTGCGCCTGGTCTACGGAGACCCGGACGGCCTCGAACCGGCCGCCCGGGCCGAGGCGGTGGCCGAGTACCGGCGCCGGCTGGAGGTGCCGCACGCGATGCAGGCGCTGATCGGCTCGGCCCGCGGCATCGTCTCGGCGTACACCGAGCGCGGCGAGCAGGCGCTGTGGCGGCAGGCCGAGCGGGTGAAGGCGCCGGTGCTGCTGGTGTACGGGCTGCGCGACCGGCTGGTCGCCTACCGCTCGGCCCGTCGTGCCTGCGAGGCCTTCGCGGACGCCCGGCTGCTGGTGCTCCCGGACTCCGGGCACGTGGCGATGATGGAGCACCCCGACGAGGTCGCCCGGGCCGTCCGCGAGCTGGTCACGGACGCCGCCCGCTGAGCGGAGGCCCGAGGGCCCGCGTATAGCGCGCGCCAACGGGCCGGTTCGGGGCGAGGTCACGTCGGTTCACTCGTTCAGGTGGCAGCCAGGCATGTGACCGATGGATTGCCCCGGGCCGGTCCTACCTTTCTGCTGCCGGACCGAACAGGTGTGGGGGAGGCCGCTGACGCCGGAGCGCGGCGGGCGGCCCGACAAGGGTCCCGGCGTACGACCCCGCGGTTCCCGTGGCCCCTCCTCAGAGGGCGTCCACGGGGTGCGTGGGGCAGCCGGCCCGGCCGAGGGCCGCCGTCACCGCCCCCGTTCCGAGGCAGAAGGAGGTCTCCCGTGCGCGTCGCCCTGCTCACCGAGGGTGCTCGTCCGCATCCCCGACGTGGTGCCGGAGACTGGTGCGACCGGCTGGCCGAGGGCCTGCCGGAGCACGAGTTCGAGCTGTACCTGCTGACCGGCACCGAGAGCCCGCCGTCGGACTCCCGCCCGCTGCACGGGGCGCGGGACCTCGCGCTCCGGGGGCGCCGACCGCGCGGCCGGGCGCCGGGCGCGCTGCGCGCACGCCGGTACGCCCGGGCCTACGAGGAACTGGTGCGGGCGCTGGTGCTGCCCGGGGAGCGGGCCCGCTTCGGCGCCGGGCTGTACCGGCTGGCCGCGCTGGCCCGGGAGGGCGGCGCCGCCCTGCCCGCCTTCCTCGCCTCCGCGCACGCCCGGCGCGTCCTCGAACGGACCTGGCGGCTGCCCGGCGCCGACACCTCGGGCGGGCAGCCGCTGGTGTGCGACGTGCTGGTCGCGGCCGATCTGCTGGAACAGTGCCTGCGGCCGCTGTCCGCGCCCTGGTACGGCACCGGGCCCGGGGGGCTGGGCGGCGTCGACCTGTGCCACGTGGTCGGCGGCGGCCCGGCCGCGCTGCCCGCCCTGGTGGCCCGGCACCTGCACGGGGTCCCGTTCGTGGTCACCGAGCACGGCCCGCACCTGCGCGAGCAGTACCTCGGCCACCGCGAGGCGCCCCACCGGTGGCCGGTCCGGGCGCTGCTTCTGTCCTTCTTCCGGGCGCTCACCGAGGAGGCCTACCGGCGGGCCGCGATGCTGACGCCCGGCAGCGCCCACGACCAGCAGTGGCAGCGCCGCTGCGGGGCCGACCCGGCGCGCACCCGGGTGGTGTACGAGGGCACCCCGGCCGTCGACCGCCCGGCGGCCGGGCCGGAGCCCGAGCGGCCGACCCTGGTGTGGGCGGGCGCGCTGGAGCCGGAGCGGGACACCGAACTCGCGCTGCACGCCTTCGCCCGGGTCCGCGCCGAACTGCCCGGGGCCCGGCTGGTGGTCCACGGCGAGGAGGCGGCCCCCGGCTACCGGGCGCACTGCGCGGCCGTCGCCGAGCGGCTGGGGGTGGCCGCCGCGGTGGACTTCGCGGGGCGGCCCGGCTCGCTCGCCGAGGCCTGGGCGAGCGGCACGGTGGCCGTCTTCTCCGCGCTCTCCCAGCGCAGCCCCCGGCTGCTCGCCGACGCCCTGCTCAGCGGCCGGGCGGTGGTGTCCACCGATGTCGGGGTGGCCCGCGAGGTGGTCGGCCCGACCGGACTGCTGGTGCCCGCCCGCGACCCGCGGGCCCTGGCCGGAGCCTGCCTGGCGCTGCTGCGCGACGAGGAGCGGCGAGCCCGGCTGGGGCTGGCCGGGCGGCTGCGGGCGCAGGAACGCTTCGCCGTCGAGCCGGTGATCGGCGCCTTCCGGGAGATCTACCTGGAGCTGGTCTCGCAGTACCCGGCCTACCCCGGCGGGGCGGACGGCCGGGCCCCGCGTCCGTTCGCCCGCCCTGCCGAGTACTGGCTCGCCGACGGCCCGCGCGCCGCCGGGGGCGCCGAGGGCGGGGCCGACGACGCCGGAGAGCGGCCCCGCGCCGACGAGCTCGCGGAGGCCGTCTGATGCCCGGCGACACGGCGGTCCGCACCGGCGTCACCAGCGCGGACCCGGTGCGCGAGGTGATGGCGGAGCACCGGGAGCTGTGCGAGCGCGCCGTCGACCCGTTGGAGATCGCCGCCGGGCTGGAGGCGGCCGGGTACGGCCCGGACGCCGCCGCGCGCTGCCGGCACGCCGACCTGTTCTCGCTCGCGGAGGAGCTGTACGCCCGGGTGCCCCGCCGCCCGCCCGCACCGCGGCCGCCCGAGCCGCGCGGGCGCGGGGTCGTCGCCCGGGCGGCGCTGACCGCCGCCGCGCTGGCCGCACCGCCCTGCGCCGGGGCGGCCGCGTTCGGCCCGCGCTGGCCGGTGCTGCTGGCCGCCGCCGTACCGCTGGCGCTGGCGCCCGCGCTGACCGCCGCCCCGGCCGGGCCCGGCCCCCGGCCGCGGCCCGCCCGGCTCGGGTACGGGCTGGGCCTGGCCGCGCTGCTGCTGTTCCCGCTGGCCGCGCCGGGCGGGGACCGGCCACTGGCCGCCGCGCTGGTGCTGGCCGCGGCGGTCTCGGCCGGTTCGGCCGACGCGGCGGCCGGCTGGTACCGGGAGGTCGGCCGCGGCCACCTCGGGGCGGCCCGCACCCTGGCGGAGTTCCGGGCCCGGATGCGCCCGGTGCTGCCGGTCGCGGTCGCGCTGCACCTGGCGGTGCTCGGGGTGCTGACGTACGCCGCGCTGGCGGTGCTCGCCGTCGTGGCGCCGCGCCCCGGGCCCGGCCACGGCGGCGGGCTGCTGCACCTGGCCGCCGAGCGGGCCGGCGCCGTGCCGTGGGCGGCGCAGGGCGTGCTGGGCCTGCTGCTGGTGCTGTCCGCGCTGCTGGCGCGCTGCGGCCGGACGGCGGCCGCCGCGCTGGGGGCCGCGGCCGGGCCCGCCGCGGCGGTGGCGCTGCTCGGGCCGGGGCGCTCCGGGCCGTCGGCCGTCCTGTTCGGCGGCGGCGCGGTCGCGGTGGTGCTGCTGGTGTACGCCTGGGTGGTGCTCGGTCGGGCCGATGCGCACCGCTGACGCTCGTGACCCCCTGTTCGTCCCCTTCGTTGTTCTCAGTCCGCCAGGTCGTCCCCGACCTCGCTTCGTGGAAGGACGCCCCCGATGAGGGTGCTGCTGCTGGGCGCCGACGGCTTCATCGGCCGCCGGGTGACCGATCGTCTGCTGATGGACCAGGAGTTGCAGGTGACGGTGCTCGGCCGGCGCGACTCGGCCGACATCCGCTTCGACCTGACCACGGGGAGCCCGGGCGCGCTGGCCCGGTTCCTGGACGCGGTCGTGCCGCAGGTGGTGATCAACTGCGCGGGCGCCACCTACGGCAGCTCGCGCACCCTGATCCGGTCGAACACGCTGGCCGTCGCGACCGTCTGCGAGGCGATCCGGCGCAGCCGGGAGCCGGCCCGGCTGGTGCACGTCGGCTCGGCCGCCGAGTACGGGCCGGTGCCCGGCGGGGTGCCGGTCTCCGAGCAGGCCGAGCCGCGGCCGGTCGGCCCGTACGGGGTGTCCAAGCTGGCCGGGACGGAGCTGGTGCTGGCCTCCGGGCTGGACGCGGCGGTGCTGCGGGTGTTCGACGTGGTGGGCCCGGGGGCGCCGACCGCCTCGCTGTTCGGGCGGCTCGCCGAGGGGCTGCGCCGGGCGCTGGAGCGGGACGAGAGCCAGGTGCGGATGCCGGACCTGTCCGGATACCGGGATTTCGTGGACGTGCGGGACGTCGCGCGGGCGATCCGGGCGGCGGCGGTCTCGGCCGCCACCGGGGTGATCAACATCGGTAGCGGGCACGCCGTCCGGGCCCGGGACGCGGCCCAGCTGCTGGTGCGCGCCTCGGGCTTCGAGGGGGCGATCGTGGAGGAGAACCGGCAGGTCCTGCTGCCCGCGCAGGTCGGCGGGCCGGTCGGCGACCACCTGCCCGGCCACCACCTTCCGGGCCACCGGATGGACGGCCACCGGCCGGAGGGGCGGCCCGCCCCGGGCGAGCCGGTGCCGTGGCGGCAGGCGGACGTGCGCACCGCCCGGGACCGTCTCGGCTGGCGGACACAGGTGCCGCTGGAGGAGTCGCTCGGGGACGTCTGGCTGGAGACGGCCTGCCGGGTGTGAAGTGGGTCCGGGTACCGCCCCGGGCCCGGAACCACCGGCCCGGGGCGCCTGCGGGCGGTTCCACGATCCGACGTGGCCCGTCTCGCCCATCGGACGGGCTGTCTCGGAATACCGGAGGGGCGTGACACTGTTGGCCTAGAGAGCCACCCGAGCGGCGGAGCGTCGCCTCCGTCCGGGGCTGGCCCTGGCCACCTGAACAAGACACCCATCGGAGTCCCCGTGTCGTTGCCACCCCTGGTCGAGCCGGCCGACGAGCTCACCGTTGACGAGGTCCGCAGGTACTCCCGCCACCTGATCATCCCGGACGTCGGGATGGCCGGGCAGAAGCGGCTGAAGAACGCCAAGGTGCTGTGCGTCGGCGCCGGTGGCCTCGGCTCGCCCACCCTGCTGTACCTGGCCGCGGCCGGTGTCGGCACGCTGGGCATCGTCGAGTTCGACGTGGTCGACGAGTCCAACCTTCAGCGCCAGGTCATCCACGGCCAGTCGGACATCGGCCGCTCCAAGGCGGAGTCGGCGCGCGACTCGGTCAAGGAGATCAACCCCTACGTCGACGTGGTCCTGCACGAGGAGCGCCTCGACAACTCCAACGTGATGGAGATCTTCTCCGGCTACGACCTGATCGTGGACGGCACCGACAACTTCGCCACCCGCTACCTGGTGAACGACGCCGCGGTGCTGCTCGGCAAGCCGTACGTGTGGGGCTCGATCTACCGCTTCGACGGCCAGGCCAGCGTGTTCTGGGCCGAGCACGGCCCCTGCTACCGCTGCCTCTACCCGGAGGCCCCGCCGCCGGGCATGGTCCCGTCCTGCGCCGAGGGCGGCGTGCTGGGCGTGCTGTGCGCGTCCATCGGCTCGATCCAGGTGAACGAGGCGATCAAGTTGCTGGCCGGCATCGGCGACCCGCTGGTCGGCCGGCTGATGATCTACGACGCCCTGGAGATGAACTACCGCCAGGTGAAGGTCCGCAAGGACCCGAACTGCGCCGTCTGCGGTGAGAACCCGACGGTCACCGAGCTGATCGACTACGAGGCCTTCTGCGGCGTCGTGTCGGAGGAGGCGCAGGCGGCCGCCGCCGGCTCGACCGTCACCGCGAAGCAGCTCAAGGCGTGGCAGGACGAGGACGAGGACATCTTCCTGATCGACGTCCGCGAGCCCGGCGAGTACGAGATCGTCAACATCCCCGGCGCGGTGCTGATCCCGAAGAACGAGTTCCTGATGGGCGACGCCCTGGAGAAGCTGCCGCAGGACAAGAAGATCGTCCTGCACTGCAAGTCGGGCGTGCGCTCGGCCGAGGTGCTGGCCGTGGTCAAGGCCGCGGGCTTCGCCAACGCCGTCCACCTGGGCGGCGGCGTGCTCGGCTGGGTGAGCCAGATCGAGCCGCACAAGCCGGTCTACTAGGAGCAGCGACGAGGAGGGCCCCACCGCTCGGCGGTGGGGCCCTCCTCCGTCGTTCAGAGCGCGTTCTTGCGCTGCAGCACGTTGTAGGCGATCCAGCCCGGCAGCACCGGCAGCCAGAAGGTGAGCGCCCGGTAGAGGAAGACCGCCGGGGTGGCGATCGTGGGGGAGACGTCCGCGACGGTCAGGGCGCCGATCAGGGCGACCTCGACCGGGCCGATGCCGCCCGGGGTGGGGATCGCCGAGCCGGCCGCGTTGGCGGTCAGGAAGACCACCGCGACCGCCGAGTAGCTGACGTTGCCGCCGAAGGCCTGCACCGAGAAGTCCAGGCAGGCGGTGAAGGAGAGGGTCAGCAGCAGGATGCCGCCGAAGCCGGTGACCAGCTTGCTGGGCGTCTGCATCAGGTCGAGCATCCGCGGCACCACGCCGAAGAACAGCGAGCGCAGCCGTCCCAGCACGAAGCGGCGCAGCGGCGCGACGGCGGCCACCACCAGGGCGAGCACGGCGGCGGTCAGCACGCCGATGATCACCGCGCGGGAGGCGGAGAGGTCGCCGTTGGTCTGGCTGCCGGTGATCAGGCCGAAGCTGAACAGCAGCAGCAGGTGCCCGGCCAGGCCCGCGAGCTGGGAGGCGCCGACCGAGGCGACCGCCTGGCCGGAGCGGATGCCGGCCTTCTGCAGGTAGCGGGTGTTGAGCGCGATGCCGCCGATCGCGGCGGGCGCGACCAGCTTGACGAAGGAGCCGGCCAGCTGCGCGGCGACGGTGCGCCGGAACGGCAGCCGCTCGGGCACGAAGCCGGTCAGGCTCATCGCGGCGGCGACGTAGCTGAACGCGGCCGCGAGCAGGGCCGCCGCCGCCCAGGCCCAGTTCATCTGGGAGAGCTTGAGCTGGGCCGGCTTGATGGTGGTCAGCGCCAGGTAGGCGGCGAAGGTGAGCGCGATCACCATGATCAGGCTCTTCGGCTTCAGCCGCTCCAGCTTGGCCGGCTCCATCGGCGCCTCGGGGGCGATCTGCAGGATCTGGCCGCGGATGCGGCTGAGCAGGTCCTCGCCGGCCGCCGCGATGTCCTCCTCGGCCTGCTGCTGGGTGCGCTCGCCGGCCGCGACCTGCTCCAGCGCCCTGGCCCGGGCGGCGGTCTTGCGCTCCTTGGTGAGCCGTGCCAGGTCGACCCGGGTGGAGCGGCTCATCCCGACCGGCTGGAGCAGCGGCAGCGCCTGGGCGACCCGGTCGGCGCCGAGCACCGCGTTGGCGGTGGCGACGGCCCGCTCGGGGCCGATCCGCAGGGCGAAGGTGGTCAGCAGCTGGGCGACGTCGATGCGCAGGGTCAGGTCGGTGGCGGCGATGTCGCCGCCGGAGAGGTTGACCAGGCAGGCGGTCTCGTCGTCCAGCACCAGCAGCGACTCGCCGGTCAGCCGGCGGTGGGCGATCCGGCGCTCGTGCAGGGCCCCCACCGACCGCCAGAGCGAGGCCATCACCCGGTCGGTGATCTCCTCGTCGGCGAGCTCGTCCAGGGTGCGGCCCTCGACGTTCTCGTACACCAGGATCGCGGCGTCCGGGCCCAGCTCGGAGGTGGCGACCAGCTGCGGTGCGCGGGCGCCCGAGGCGGCCGCCGCGTACGCGATCAGGGCCTCCTGCTCCAGCGCCTGGCGCAGCGACTGCGGGCTGCGGCGCACCGCCACCGAGCGCAGCCGCAGCCGCCGCCAGGCGCGGTAGAAGAAGCCGGAGGCCTGCTGCTCGCGGTCGATGATGTGGACGTCCAGCGGCGGCCCGTCCTGCTGGGTGACGTAGTAGCGCCGGGTGCCGCCGGGGGCGTCCGGGGCGCGGTGCGCGCCGGCCGGGGTGAAGCCGACCTTGCGCAGGCCGATCATCAGGTGCTGGCCGGTGGGCCGGATGTTGGGGGAGCCGATCGCGTACAGCGTGCCGTAGGCGACGGACCAGCCGATCAGCACGGTGAGCAGCAGCGACAGCGGGGTGGTGTAGCCGCCGAGCAGCTCGGTGATCCCGCTGAAGATCACCACCACCCACAGCGCCACCCGCCAGCGCGGTCTGCTCGACATGCCGACGGCCGTCATGTAGGCGATCACCGGGGCGAGGTAGCCGTGCACCGGGTCGGTGAGGCTGCCGTTGCTGTCCAGCGGCAGCCGGGTCAGCGCCGTCCTGATGTGCTCGGAGGCGCCCTCGGCGACCCACCAGTCGATGCCCAGCGAGACGCCGTACGCGAGCACCGAGGCGAGCACGCCGTCGGCGACCCGCAGGCCGTCGCGTTTGATCAGCCGCTCGACGGCGAAGGCCAGCGGCACGGCGAGCACCGCGACGCTGGAGAGCAGGCCGGTGATGGTGGACAGCACCGCGGAGAAGTGCGGCGCGTTGGTGGCGATGTCCTGCTCGATGCCGGTGGTCGTCGAGGTGGCGATGCCGGCCAGCACGAAGACCGCGACGATCCCGCAGACCCCGGCCAGGAAGCGGATCAGGTCGGACGGGCGGTGCGCGCGGGCGGCGAGCAGCGGCTCGTCGACGTCCAGGTGCGGGGCGTCGTCCAACTGGTCGTGGTGCTCGGGCCTGGGGGCGGGCGGCCCCGGGAGCCGCGCGGGCGGCTCGGAGCCGTTCGCGGGCGCGGGGGCCTTGATCGTCGGGTCCTTGACCAGGGAGACTTCCGGGGCGGGCTCCGGTTCGGGCCGGCCCTCCGAGCCGCCGCCGGGCGCCGAGGGCACGGCGGATCCGGACTCGTCGGAGTCCTTGTCCACGCCCACGTCAGCCGTCCCGGTCATCTGGTCTTGTCCTCGTATCACCACTCACCGCCCCGAAGATGGTGGCATGCCCCGCGCCCCCGTGCTGGACAGGGGGCGGATCGGGCGCGGCGGGTTATTCGTACGGGGCCACGGCCGCAGGCCCGTGAGGAAGAATGCCGCAGGTGACGGACGTAACAGACGACGGTCTCCCGGACGCCCTGCCACCCTTCGCCGAACTGGTGCTCGACCTGACCGAGCGGATTCCACCCGGCCGGGTGATGACCTACGGCGACGTCGCCGAGTACCTCGGCCAGGGCGGACCCCGACAGGTCGGCCGGGTGATGGCCCTCTACGGCGGCTCGGTGCCCTGGTGGCGGGTGATCCGCGCCGACGGCCGCTTCCTGCCCGGGCACGAACACCGCGCCCTCGCCCACTACAGCGAGGAGGGCACCCCGCTGCGCGAACTCGCCGACCCGCCCCGGGTCGACCTCCGGCGGGCCCGCTGGGACGGCCGGCCCGCTCCCGGAAAAACCCCGCACGGGCGGGAATGACGGGGCAGGATCGTAGGCTCGACGAGGGCGGGCCCCGGCGGGCCCGCCCGACCATGCCCCCCGTACGACCCCAGGACTCCAGTGAACGAGCGCAGCGAGCGAACCGTCGAAAGGCGCGTGACCTCCCCCTACCGGCTCGTGCGCAGCCCGCTCGTCCAGCCCGACCCGCCCACGCTGGACGACCACCAGCGCGCCGTGGTCGAGCACACCGGCGGCCCGCTGCTCGTCCTCGCCGGGCCGGGCACCGGCAAGACCACCACCCTCGTCGAAGCCGTCGCCCGGCGGATCCAGGACGGCACCGACCCCGAGCGGATCCTCGTCCTCACCTTCAGCCGCAAGGCCGCCGTGGAACTGCGCGACCGGATGTCCGGCCGCCTCGGCGGCACCGCCGCCGCCCCGCAGGCCACCACCTTCCACTCCTTCTGCTACGCCCTGCTGCGCGCCCACCAGGACCCCGAGGACTACGCCGAGCCGCTGCGGCTGCTCTCCGGCCCCGAGCAGGACGTCATGGTCCGCGAACTGCTCGCCGGCGGCGCCGAGGACGCCAAACTCGGCAGTTCCCGGATCACCTGGCCGCTCGACCTGCGCGCCTGCCTCACCACCCGCGGCTTCGCCGACGAGGTCCGCGCCGTCCTCGCCCGCAGCCGCGAACTCGGCCTCGGCGAGGCCGAACTCGAACGCTTCGCCCAGGGCGTCCAGCGCCCCGACTGGGCCGCCGCCGCGCACTTCCTCGCCGACTACCTCGACGTCCTCGACCTGCGCGGCGTCCTCGACTACGCCGAACTCGTCCACCGCGCCGTCCTGCTCGCCGAACGCCCCGAGATCGGCCGGGAACTGCGGGAGCGGTACGAGGTCGTCTTCGTCGACGAGTACCAGGACACCGACCCCTCCCAGGTCCGGCTGCTGCGCCAGCTCGCCGGCGGCGGACGCGACCTCGTCGCCGTCGGCGACCCCGACCAGTCCATCTACGCCTTCCGCGGCGCCGACATCAACGGCATCCTCGACTTCCCGCAGACCTTCCGCCGGGCCGACGGCACCCCCGCCGAGGTCAAGGTCCTGCGCGTCTCCCGCCGCTCCGGCGCCGTCCTGCTCGCCGCCTCCCGCGAACTCGCCCGCCGGATGCCGATGGGCCGGCTGCCCGCCGACAAACTCGCCCAGCACCGCGCCCTGCTGCCCTCCCGCGAAGGCGGCCGGGTCGAGGTGTACACCTACCCCACCCCCGGCGCCGAACTCGACTCGATCGCCGACCTGCTGCGCCGCGCCCACCTGGAGGACGGCGTGCCCTGGGGCGAGATGGCCGTCCTCGTCCGGGCCGGCGCCCGCTCCATCCCCGGCGTGCGGCGGGCGCTCGGCGCGGCCGGCGTCCCGCTGGAGATCGACGGCGACGACCTGCCGCTGCGCGAGGAACCCGCCGTCGCCCAACTGCTGCTCGCCCTGCGGACCTGCGCCGAGCTCGCCGCCCGCGACCGGCACGGCGACCCGGACACCCCCGACCCGCTCACCACCGACGTGGCGCACGCCCTGCTCACCGGCCCGCTCGGCGGCCTCGACGGCTCCGACCTGCGCCGCCTGGGCCGCGCC
>NZ_JAFLNG010000989.1 GCF_017427025.1 Streptomyces sp. FH025 | reverse complement strand
CCGTCCCCTTCACCCTCGACGCCGAGGCGCACACCGCCCTCGCCGCCCTCGCCCGGGCCGTCGGCGGCACCGTCTTCATGGCCGTCCAGGCCGGGCTCGCCGCCCTGCTCACCCGGCACGGCTGCGGAACCGACATCCCCGTCGGCACCCCGGTGGCCGGGCGGGAGGACGCCGAAACCGCAGCGCTGGTGGGCTACTTCGTCAACTCCGTGGTGCTGCGCACCGACACCTCGGGCGATCCGACCTTCCGCGAACTGCTCGCCCGGGTGCGTGACACCGCCGTCGCCGCCCACGAGCACGCCGAGCTGCCCTTCGACCGCCTGGTCGAGGAACTCAACCCGCCGCGCTCGCTCGCCCGGCACCCGCTGTTCCAGGTGATGCTCGCCTGGCAGAGCCGACCCGACGCCCCCACCGCGATGGGCGGCGGCCTGACCGCCGAACTCACCGCGATCCCCAGCGGCACCGCCAAGTTCGACCTCACCCTCAATGCGGGCGAACGGCCCGACGGCGGCATCGACGGCTTCCTGGAGTACCGTACCGACCTGTTCGACGCCCCCAGCGTCGAGGCCCTCGCCGCCCGCCTCGCCCGACTTCTCGCGGCCGCCGCCACCGACCCCGACACCCCGATCGGCCGGCTCCCGCTGATCGGCGAGGAGGAGCGGCGACGCGCCCTGGTCGAGTGGAACGGCACCCCGGTCCGCTCCGCCCCCGGCGCCACCCTGCCCGAGCTGTTCGAGGCGGCCGCCGTCGCCAACCCGCACTCCATAGCGGTCAGTTGCGGAGACGAGCGGCTGGACTACACCGAACTCGCCGCCCGCTCCGACCGCCTGGCCCGACTGCTGGCCGCCGGCGGCATCGGCCCCGGCAGCATCGTCGCCCTCGCCCTGCCGCGCTCGGTCGCACTCGTCGTCGCCCTGCTCGCGGTGGCCAAGTCCGGCGCCGCCTACCTCCCGCTCGACCCCGACTACCCGGCCGACCGCCTCGCCTACATGCTGGCCGACGCCACCCCCGCCGCCCTGCTCACCGACCGGGCCACCGCACCCCGGCTGCCCGACCACGACATCCCCCGACTCCTCGTCGACGGGCCGGAGTCACACGCCTTTCCCGCCGTCCCGCTGGCGCAGCACGAGCGCACCCGCCCGCTGCGCGCCGAGGACACCGCGTACGTCATCTACACCTCGGGCTCCACCGGCCGGCCCAAGGGCGTGCCCGTCACCCACCACAACGTGGCCCGGCTGTTCAGCGCCACCGACCACTGGTTCGGCTTCGGTGCCCAGGACGTCTGGACCCTCTTCCACTCCTACGCCTTCGACTTCTCCGTCTGGGAGCTGTGGGGCGCCCTGCTGTACGGTGGCCGACTCGTCGTCGTCCCGCACCTGGTCAGCCGTGACCCGGCCGCCTTCCTCGAACTGCTCGCCCGCGAGCGCGTCACCGTGCTCAACCAGACGCCGTCCGCCTTCTACCAGCTCAGCGCCGCCGATCGGGAACGACCGGGAACCGAACTTGCCCTGCGCTACGTGGTGTTCGGTGGCGAGGCGCTCGAACCGGCCCGACTGGACGACTGGTACGCGCGCCACCCGGACGACGCGCCCACCCTGGTCAACATGTACGGCATCACCGAGACCACCGTGCACGTCTCCTACATCGCCCTCGACCGGGCGAGCGCCGCCACCACCGGCAGCACCATCGGCGTCAACATCCCTGACCTGCGGGTCTACGTCCTCGACCAGCACCTGCAACCCGTCCCGCCCGGCGTCACCGGCGAGATGTACGTGGCCGGAGCCGGCCTGGCCCGCGGCTACCTCGGCCGGCCCGAACTCACCGCCACCCGCTTCGTCGCCGACCCGTACGCCGAACTGTTCGGCGAACGCGGCACCCGGATGTACCGCTCCGGCGACCTCGCCCGCCGCCGCGCGGACGGCGTGCTGGAGTACTTCGGCCGCGCCGACCAGCAGGTCAAGCTGCGCGGCTTCCGGATCGAACTCGGCGAGATCGAGGCCGTGTTGGCCGCCCACCCGGCCGTCGCCGACGCCGCCGTGGTGGTCCGTGAGGACGTGCCCGGCGACAAGCGCCTGGTCGGCTACGCGGTGACGGGCGCCGCGCCCGAGGCACTGCGCGCCCACGCCGCCACCGAACTG
>NZ_JAFLNG010000988.1 GCF_017427025.1 Streptomyces sp. FH025 | reverse complement strand
GGAGCTGCTCGGCGTGGGCGAGGTCGGCGTCGACGACGACTTCTTCCTGCTCGGCGGCGACTCGATCCTGAGCATCCAGGTCGTCTCCCGCGCCCGGGCGGCCGGCCTCGCGCTCTCCCCCCGCGACCTGTTCCGGCACCCCACCGTCGCCGCGCTGGCCGCCAACGCCGGCACCGCCAGCACGATCGCGGGCACCGAACCGGTCGAGGGCGAGGTCGCCCTGACGCCCGTCCAGCACTGGTTCCTCGACCCGAACCCGCCGCACGCCGGGCACTTCGACCAGTCCGTCCTGGTGGAGACACCCGGCGAGGTCGACCCGCAGGCCCTGCGCCGCGCCCTGACCGCCCTGTGGACCCACCACGACGCCCTGCGCGCCACCTTCACCACCGGGCCGGACGGCACCTGGCGCCAGCACTGCGCCCCCGCCGACGCCCCTGCCCCCGACCTGCTGGAGGTCTGCGAGCCGGGCGCCGATGCCTCCGGCACGGAGTTCCGGCTGGACACCGGCCCGCTGCTCAGCGCCAGACTGGTCAGGTCCCACCCCGCCCGGCTGCGGCTGACCGTCCACCACCTGGCGGTCGACGGCGTCTCCTGGCGGGTGCTGCTGGAGGACCTGGAGACCGCCTACCGGCAGGCCGTGGAGGGCCGCCCGTTGCGCCTGCCCGCCCGCACCAGCTCCCTGCGGGAGTGGACCCGCCGCCTGAGCGTGCACACCGCGGCCGGCGGCTTCGCCGACCAGCGCGCCCACTGGGCGGCCGTCACCCGGCACAGCGCGGCCCCCCTGCCGGTGGACGGCGACGGCGGCAACACCGCCGCCGACCTGCGCGCGGTGACCGTCCGACTGGACCGCGAGCGCACCGACGCCCTGCTGCGCGCCGTCCCCGGGGTCTACCGGACCAGGATCGACGACGTCCTGCTCACCGCCCTGGGCCAGGTGCTCGCCGAGTGGACCGGGCGGCGCACCGTCGCGATCGGCCTGGAGGGCCACGGCCGCGAGGACCGGCTGTTCGACGGCCTCGACCTGTCCCGCACGGTCGGCTGGTTCACCTCGCTCTTCCCGGTCGCCCTCGACGTCCCGGACGTTTCCGACGGCGACTGGGGCACCGCGCTGAAGTCCGTCAAGGAGCAGCTCAGGGCCGTGCCCGACCGCGGCCTCGGGTACGGCGCGCTGCGCCACCTCGCCCGGGACGAACGGTTCGCCGCCGCCCCGGAGCCCGGCATCAGCTTCAACTACCTGGGCCGGTTCGACTGGTCGGACGACGGCGCCGCCCTGGTCCGCGCCGTCCCCGGCGGCCTCGGCGGCGCGGAGGCGCCCGGCACCGAGCGCCCGTACCTGCTGGACGTGATCGCCCGCGTCGAGGACGGCAGACTGGAGATCGGCTGGTACTACAGCACCGGGCTGCACCGCGAACACACCGTCAGCGCGCTCGCGGACGCCATGCTCCGCGCGCTGGAGGAGATCGTCGCCCACTGCGCCGAGCCCGGCGCCGGCGGCCGCACCCCCGCCGACTTCCCGCTCGCCCGCCTGGACCAGGCGGCGGTGGACCGGATCGTCGGCGACGGCCGCGCCGTCGAGGACGTGTACCCGCTGACGCCGATGCAGGCGGGCATGCTCTTCCACAGCCTGCTGGACCCGGACGGATACACCTACGTCAACCAGGTCCAGCTGGTCCTGACCGGCGTCACCGACCCGCACGCCCTCGCCGAGGCCTGGCAGCACACCGTGGACGCCAACCCGGCGCTGCGCACCCGGCTCAGCTGGCAGGACACCGCCGAGCCGGTGCAGGTCGTCCAGCGGCGGGCCGCCGTCCCGGTGGCCCACCACGACTGGACGGACCGGCCCGCCGAGCAGGTCGAGCGGGACACCGCCCAGCTGCTCGCCGAGGACCGTGAGGCCGGCCTGGACCTGGGCGCCGCGCCGCTGATGCGGCTGTCGCTCGTCCGGCTCTCGCCCGCCCGGGTGCGGGTGGTGTGGACCTTCCACCACGTCCTGCTGGACGGGTGGAGCGCGGCCCAGGTCTTCGACGAGGTGTGCGAGCGCTACGCCGCCCTGACCGCCGGGCGCCGCCCCGAACCGGCCGAGCGCGCGCCCTTCGGCGCGTTCCTGCGCTGGCTCTCCGAACAGGACCAGGCGCAGG
>NZ_JAFLNG010000987.1 GCF_017427025.1 Streptomyces sp. FH025 | reverse complement strand
ATCTTCACAGCAGCCGAACTGGCCCGCGCCCGCCGCGCCCGGGGCGTGCGCCTCAACATCCCCGAGGCGACCGCCCTGATCGCGGACACCGTCTGCGAGGCCGCCCGCGACGGCCGGCGCCTGGCCGAGGCCATCGAGGCCGGCCGCTCCGTGCTGACCGCCGACGACGTGCTGCCCGGCGTGCCGGACGTGGTCACCGTCGTCCAGGTCGAGGCCGTCTTCGAGGACGGCACCCGCCTCGCCGTGGTCAACGACCCGTTCAAGGGCGCCGGCTCGCTCGGCGACGAGGCCCCCGGCGGCGCGCTCATCGGCGACGGAACCGGCTACGACCCGGTCGAGGAGACGCTGCTCCTCCCCGTCCACAACACCTCCGAGGTGCCGATCTCGGTCACCTCGCACTTCCACTTCTTCGAGGTCAACCCCCGCCTCGCCTTCGACCGCGCCGCCGCCTACGGCACCCACCTGGCCATCCCGGCCGGCTCCTCGGTGCGCTTCGACCCCGGCGCCACCGTCGAGGTCGGCCTGGTGCCGATCGGCGGCGAGCGGGTCGCGATCGGCTTCGCCGGCCTGGTCGACGGACCGCTGGACGCGCCCGGCGCCAAGGAGGCCGCCCTCGACAAGGCCCGGGCCACCGGCTACCTGACCGGCTTCGACGACACGGAGTTGCCCTCGTGACCAGCATCAGCCCCCACGACTACATCTCCGTCCACGGCCCGCGCGCCGGCGACCGGATCCGGCTCGGCGACAGCGGCCTGATCGTCCGGGTCGAGTCCGACTCCCAGGCGCCCGGCGACGAGTTCCTGGCCGGCTTCGGCAAGACCGCCCGCGACGGCCTGCACCTCAAGCCCGCCGCCGTCCGCGACACCTGCGACGTCGTGATCAGCAACGTCCTGGTCATCGACGCGATCCAGGGCATCCGCAAGACCTCCATCGGCCTGATCGACGGCCGGATCGCCTCCATCGGCCGGGCCGGCAACCCGGACACCCTGGACGGCGTGGACGTCGTCGTCGGCACCGGGACGACCATCGTCTCCGGCGAGGGCCTGATCGCCACCGCCGGCGCCATCGACACCCACGTCCACCTGCTCTCGCCGCGGATCATGGAGGCCTCGCTCGCCTCCGGCGTCACCACGATCATCGGCCAGGAGTTCGGCCCGGTCTGGGGCGTCGGCGTCAACTCCCCCTGGGCGCTGCGCCACGCCTTCAACGCCTTCGACGCCTGGCCCGTCAACATCGGCTTCCTGGGCCGCGGTTCGTCCTCCGACGAGGCCCCGCTGATCGAGGCGCTGGCCGAGGGCGGCGCCTCCGGCTTCAAGGTGCACGAGGACATGGGCGCGCACACCCGCGCCCTGGACACCGCGCTGCGCGTCGCCGAGGAGTACGACGTCCAGGTCGCCCTGCACACCGACGGATTGAACGAGTGCCTCTCCGTCGAGGACACCCTGCGCGTCCTCGAAGGCCGCACCATCCACGCCTTCCACATCGAGGGCTGCGGGGGCGGCCACGTCCCCAACGTGCTGAAGATGGCGGGCGTGCCGAACGTCATCGGCTCCTCCACCAACCCCACCCTCCCCTTCGGCCGGGACGCGCTCGGCGAGCACTTCGACATGATCGTCTCCGCGCACGACCTCAAGGTCGACCTGCCCGGCGACGCCGCCATGGCCCGCGACCGCATCCGGGCCGGCACGATGGGCGCCGAGGACGTGCTGCACGACCTCGGGGTCATCGGCATCACCTCCTCCGACGCCCAGGGCATGGGCCGCGCCGGCGAGACCGTCCGCCGCACCTTCGCCATGGCCGGCAAGATGAAGGCCGAACTCGGCCCGCTCGACGGCGCCGGCTCCTACGGGACCACGGCCGGCGGCGACGACAACGAGCGCGTGCTGCGCTACATCGCCAAGCTCACCATCAACCCGGCCATCGCCCACGGGCTCTCCCACGAGGTCGGCTCGATCGAGGTCGGCAAGCTCGCCGACATCGTGCTGTGGCGCCCGGACCACTTCGGCGCCAAGCCGCAACTCGTCCTCAAGGCCGGCTTCCCCGCGTACGGCGTGGTCGGCGACCCCAATGCCTCCACCGACCGCTGCGAACCCCTCGTCCTGGGCCCGCAGTTCGGCGCCCACGGCGCGACGGCCGCCGACATCTCGGTGGCC
>NZ_JAFLNG010000986.1 GCF_017427025.1 Streptomyces sp. FH025 | reverse complement strand
TCGCCGTCTGGCGGGCCGGCGGCCACGTCCTCCCGCTCGACCCGGCCCACCCCCGCCCGCGCATCGCCGAGATGACCGCCGACGCGGACGCCCGGCTCGTCCTCGGCGACAAGGGCCTGCTCGCCGAGGCGGGCCTGCCCGAGGAACGCACCCTGGTACTGACCGAGTACGGCACCGAGGCCACCGGGGGAGCGGTGCCCGACGCCGCCGAGCCGGACGCGACCGCCCTGCTCTACTACACCTCCGGCTCCACCGGCCGCCCCAAGGGCGTCCTCGTCCCGCACGGCGCCATCGCCGACCTGGTCACCGCCCCCGACGGCGTCGACCTCGGCCCGCGCGACCGGATGCTCGTCCACTCCACCGTCTCCTTCGACGCCGCCACCTTCGAACTGTGGGCCCCGCTCGTCCGGGGAGCCGCCCTCGCCGTCTCCCCGGCCGAGCGGCCCACCGTCGAGGAACTCGTCCGCGACGTCGAACGGTTCGGCGTCACCACGGTCTTCCTCACCACCGCGCTCTTCCACCACCTGGCCGCCAGGCAGTCCCGGATCTTCGGCGTGCTGCGCACCGTCGTCGTCGGCGGCGAGGCGCTGTCGGCCGAGCACACCGGGGCGGTGCTGAGGGCCTTCCCCTGGCTGGAGCTCCTCAACGGCTACGGGCCCACCGAGGCGACGACCTTCACCACCGTCCACCCGGTCACCCCGGCGGACTGCGAGCCCGGCCCCGTCCCGATCGGACGGCCCTTCGGCGGCGCCCGCACCCTCGTCCTGGACCCGGAGCTCGCACCGGTCGCCCCCGGCACCGTCGGCGAACTCTGGATCGCCGGCGAGCGCCTCGCCCAGGGCTACCTCAACCGGCCCGAGCTGACCGCCGAGCGCTTCCGCGAACTGCCGGACGGCTCGCTCGCCTACCGCAGCGGCGACCTGGTCAGCCAACGGCCCGACGGCGCACTGGAGTTCCACGGCCGCACCGACGACCAGGTCAAGGTCCGGGGCTTCCGGATCGAACCCGGCGAGGTCGAGCACGCGCTGCTCCAGCTCCCGGAGATCGCCGAGGCCGCCGTCGTGGTCCGCCGGGCCGGGCAACCCGACGCCGCCCTGACCGCCTGCGTCGTCCTCGCCGAAGGCGCCCGCCCGAGCACCGAGACCCTGCGCACCCGGCTCGCCGGGCGGCTCCCCGCCCACCTGGTGCCCACCGCCTGGACCGTGCTCGACGCCCTCCCGCTCAACACCAGCGGCAAGGTCGACCGACGGGCACTCGCCGACGCCGCGGACCCGACGGCCGAACCCGCCGCGGCCGAGGCCGAGCTCACCCCCATCCAGCAGGTCGTCGCGGACGCCTGGAGCCGCGCCCTGGAACGCCCGATCACCGACCCGGCCGCCGACTTCCTCGCCGAGGGCGGCCACTCCCTGGTCGCGATGTGGATCGTCGACGACCTGCGCGAGGACCTCGGCGTGGAACTCTCGCTCGCCGACTTCCTCGGCCACCCGACGGTCGCTGCCCAGGCCGAACTGCTGGAACGCGCCCTGCTCGGCGCCGAGAACGGGAGCGCCGCGGTGACCACCGCCGACGACACCACGGGAGCGCCGCGATGACCACCGTCGACCAGACCGACCTGCTGCGCCGCGCCCGCAGCCGCCGCGCCGACGCCTCCGTCGCGGACCGCGCCACCACGCCCGGGGCCGGGCCGGCGCCGCTCTCCCACGCCCAGCAGCGGATGTGGCTGATGGACCACCTCGGCCAGGGCGGCGCCCTCTACAACGTCCCGATCGCCACCCGGCTGCGCGGACCGCTCGACCGGGACGCCCTGGCCACCGCGCTCACCGGCCTCACCGAGCGCCACGCCGTCCTGCGCACCCGCTACCCGCGCCGGGGCGAACAGCCGTACCAGCACCTCGACCCGGTCCGCCCGGTACCGCTTCCGGTCGTGGAGGCGACGGGCGACGACCAGCTCGCCACCGAGGCCGCCCGCCCCTTCGACCTCGCCGACGGACCGGTCCTGCGGGCGCTGCTGCTGCGGCACGGACCGCAGGACCACACCCTGCTCCTGACGATCCACCACATCGCCGTGGACGGCGGCTCCCTGCCCGTCCTCGCGGCCGACCTCGCCGCCCTCTACACCGCCGCCCGCGACGGCTCGGCACCCCGACTCCCCGC
>NZ_JAFLNG010000985.1 GCF_017427025.1 Streptomyces sp. FH025 | reverse complement strand
CCGCGCGTGATCATTTCTTATGACGTATCAGGCAGCGGGCCCGCCGTGGTGCTGCTGCACTCCTCGGTGTGCGACCGGCGGATGTGGGACGCGCAGTGGCAGCCGCTGGTCGACGCGGGGTACCGGGTGGTCCGGTGCGACTTCCGGGGCTTCGGCGACTCGCCGCTCGCGGACGGTCCGTACAGCGACGCCGGGGACGTGCTGGCGCTGCTCGACCACCTGGGCATCGAGTCGGCGGCGTTCATCGGCGCCTCGTACGGCGGGCGGATCGCCCTGACGGCGGCGGCGCTGCACCCGGAGACCGTCACCGCGCTGGCCCTGCTGTGTCCGGGCATGCCCGGACACCGGCCGAGCGAGTCGCTCCAGGCCTGGGGTGCGCGCGAGGACGCGCTGCTGGAGGCCGGGGACGTCGCGGCGGCCGTCGAGCTGAACGTCGAGACCTGGCTGGGCCCGGAGGCGGGGGAGCAGGCCCGGGAGTCCGTCCGGCTGTGGCAGCGGCACGCCTTCGAGGTGCAGGCCGAGGCGACGGTCGGGTCGGACCGCGAGGAGGTCGACCTCGCCCGGATCACGGCGCCCACCCTGGTCGTCGGCGCCGCGTACGACGTGCCGGACTTCCGCGAGATCGCGGCCGGCCTGCCCGCTCGCGTTCCCGACGCCCGCCATGTCGAGCTGCCCTGGGCCGGCCACCTGCCGAACCTGGAGCGCCCGGCGGAGATCACGGAGCTGCTGCTCTCGTTCCTGCGGGAGCGGCGGTCGTAGCGGCGGCCCTGACGGAGCTGCGCGGAGCAGGAAGTCGGCCGGTCCGACTTCCTGCTCCGCGCACCGCTTCAGCGGGAGGGCGCCAGGATGCGGCGCAGGGCGGTCGGGGTGTGGCCGAGGTGCTGGCGCAGGGTGCGGGTGAGGTGGGCCTGGTCGGCGTAGCCGAGGTCGGCGGCGAGGGTGCTGAGGCTGGTCTCGCCCGCGGTCAGGCGGTCGAGGGCGTGGGCGATCCGGACACGGTGGCGGAACCGGGTGACGGTGACGCCGAGTTCGCGCGGGAAGGCGCGACTCAGGCGGTACGGGGAGACGCCGAGCAGTTCGGCGAGGGAGAGCAGGGTGGCCGAGGCGGGGTGGCCCTCGGCGATCGCCTCGCGGGCCGCCGCGACCAGGGCCCGGTCGTCCCCCGTGGAGGTGGCGGGCGTCGGCCCGGGGGCGGTCCGGGCGACGGCCCGCGCCAGCAGGCCCAGCAGCTCCTCGGTGAGGGTGTAGTCGGCGTCCCCGGAGCGGGCGGCCGCGAGCAGTCGGCGGTGGGCGAGGTCCAGCGGGGGGTCCACGTAGAGCGTTCGCGGGGCCGTACGGCGGGGGTCGTCCCCGGCGAGTGAGCGCCACAGCGCGGGCGACACGCTGATCGCCGTGCACCGGTCGCCGCCGCTGGGGTGGGCGAAGCTCTCCTCCTCGCCGGGTGCGCCGAGGTAGGCGAGCGTCGGGTCGAGGTCCGCGACCACCCCGCCGGCGCGGCGGCGGAAGCGGCCGCCGCGCACCAGCACCACCCGGTGGCCGCCGTGGACCTCGGGCGGTGACCAGCGGGTGTGGTCGCTGCGGCAGGCCACCGCGCTGAGGTCGAAGTCGGGCCGGGAGACGAGGGTTTCGGCGGAGAGCACGCCCGTACGGTACGGGGCGGGTCCGACAGTCCGGCCGCCCGGAAGCCCGGAAGCTCGCAAGGATGTTCAAGACCGGTGCGCGGAGGCTCCGGCAGGGTGATCACCGACGGCGCTTTTGCGCATCGCCCTTGATGTCCCTCGATCGACAGGAGCCTCCCCATGCCCGTGCTCGACCAGCTCACCACCGTGGTCGTCGACTGCGCCGACCCGGTCGCCCTCGCCGAGTTCTACCGGCGGGCCACCGGCTGGGAACTCGTCGGCAGCGACGAGGAGTTCGCCGCGTTGGCTGCCCCCGGCGGCGGCCCCGGCCTGGCCTTCGCCCGGGTCGACGGCCACCGGGCCCCGCAGTGGCCCGAGGGCGCCAAGCGGGTGCACTTCGACTTCACCGTCCCGGACCTGGCCGGTGCGGTCGAGGAGCTGCTCACCCTCGGCGCCACCCGCCCCGAGCACCAGCCCGGCGAGGGCCAGTGGGTCGTCCTGCTCGACCCGCAGGGCCACCCGTTCTGCCTGGCCGAAGCA
>NZ_JAFLNG010000984.1 GCF_017427025.1 Streptomyces sp. FH025 | reverse complement strand
CCGGGCTGCCCCCGGCGGTGGTCGCGGCCCGGTCCGCGTCGGCGGAGTCGGTGGCGGCCACCGGCGCGACGGCGGCCTGCGGAGTGCCGGGGCTGGTCGGCCCGCACGCGGCGGTCCCGGCGAGGATGAGGGTGAGGAGGGCGGGGCCGGCGGCCCTGCCTATCGAGGGTTTGAACACGCGGCGTCATGTTACTGACGAGGAATAAGTTTGTCGAAAACACGCCAATGACTGGCCGGGAGCCAATGAAACCGCAGGTCAGACCAGCCGCGCGACGGGCAGCCGATCCCCCGGCAGCGGGCCCGTCCGGGCGGCCGCCGCCAGCTCCGCGAGGTACCGGGAGCGCGCCATCGGCGCCGCCCCGAGGCTGCGCACGTGCGGCCCGTCCCACTGCGCGTCGAGCAGCCGCCCACCCGCCGCGCCGAACCGCGCCCCGAGGTCGGCGACGGCCACCCGGGCGGCGTCGGACCGCCGGTGGAACATCGAGTCCAGGCTCAGCACCGGCCCGACGACCACCCCGAACACCCCGCCGACCAGCTCCTCACCCTCCCACACCTCGACGCTGTGCGCCGCGCCGAGCGCGTTCAGCTCCACCAGTGCCGATGCCAACTCCGCTGTCAGCCAGACCGGTTGACGACCTTCGGCGCAGGCCGCGAGCACCTCGCCGAAGGCCCGGTCCGCCGTCGTCATCCACCGCTGCGCCCGGTTGCGCAGGCGTCGGGCGAGGCGGCCCGGCAGCCGTACGCCGTCGGGCCGCAGCACCGGCCTGGGGTCCGGCGACCACCACGCCAGCGCGTACGGATCGTCCCCGCCCGGCAGCAGTGCCACCCCGTCCGCGCCCCCGTACCTGGCCTCGTTGTACGCGCTCGCGTACACGTCCGCCGCCGGTAGCGGGAACAGGCCCCGCCGGTACGCCGCCAGCAGCTCGCCCGCGTCCAGCCTCCCGCCGAACGCCACCGGACCGTCCGCCGGGGCGAGTTGGACGTCAAGGCCGTCGAAGGCACTCACCCGGCCGCCCCCGCGCGCCCGGCCGCCCCCAGGAATCCGTCCGCCTCCAGCCGCCCCAGGTAGTGGTCCAGCAGCCCGGCATCCACCGCTGGCAGCTCGATCCCGCTCCCCTCCAGCGCCGCCTCGGCCTTCGCCCGGTCGAACCGGGGGAAGGTCGGCCGGAAGTACAGTTCGCTGATGGAGAGTTCGCTTCCCGGCGCGCGGTCCACGAACAGCGGGACGAACGGCGTGACCGGGTGCGTCGGGTGCCCGGCGGCGAACCGGACCAGCCGCTGAACCCATTCGCTGTACGGCAGTTGGTCGATCCGGTGGCCGCGTGCCCGGAGCCGGTCGGCGAGGTCCGCGAGGTCGGCCGGCTCCGGCGAGGTGAGGTGGTAGACCTCGCCGTCGGCGGGCGCGTGGGCCGCGATGTACGCCATCGCGCGGGCCAGACGGTCGGCCGGGACGAAGTCGAGCGGCAGCTGCACCGCCGGAAAGGTTCCGCTGTCGGCGAAGTAGCGGATCAGCGCGCAGAGTTCGGTGCCGGTGTTCATGACGCCGGTCTCAAGGCCCCCGGTGACGTCGTTGGTGCGCAGCACCGTGACCGGCAGTCCGGCCGCCGCCGCGTTGTGCAGCAGCTGCTCGGCGACCCACTTGCTCTCGACGTAGCCGACGCCGAGCCGGTCCGGGTACGCGAGCGGCGTCCGTTCGGTGACCTCCCGGACGCCGGCCGCGCCGAACCCGGCGAGCACCGCGAGGGTGGAGAGGTAGTGCACGGGCACGCCCCGGGTGTGCCCGGCGAGGCGGACTATCTCCCGGGTGCCACCGACGTTGGCCGCCCGCAACTGGTGGTACGGGTAGAGGAAGTTGACCCGCCCTCCGAGGTGGTACACCGCGTCCAGGTGCTCCGCCAGCCAGGTGAAGCGATGGTCCGCCAACCCGAGGCGCGGCAGGGCGAGGTCTCCGACCAGCGGAACCACCCTGGGGTCCGCCAAGTCCCGTAGCAGGTAGCGCTGCTGGGAGGCTCGAAGCCGCTCCAGCGCGCCCTCCTCGTCCCGCGCGCGGACCAGGCAGTGAATACGCGCCCGGGTGGTGGTGAGCAGGGTGTGGAGCAGGTGGGAGCCGCAGAAGCCGGTGGCGCCGGTGAGCAGGATCTCGGCAGGCTCGGCCCGACAGGGC
>NZ_JAFLNG010000983.1 GCF_017427025.1 Streptomyces sp. FH025 | reverse complement strand
CGGGCAGGGTGACCAGCCCGACCGTACGGGTCTGGTCCAGCGCCGGGACCAGCGAGGTCGCGGCCGCCGTACGGCAGATCTCCAGCCGCGCGTCCCGCTCCTCGAAGCCGAGCGCCAGCGCCGCCTCCACCTCGCCGCGCCGCTGCCGCAGTTCGTCCAGGGCGCGCCGCCCGGCCAGCGAGGTGGCGGTGAGCGCGCCGCCGATCAGGATGCCGGCGACCGGGATCAGCGACAGGCCCTCGGCCGGCAGCAGCCCGACGCCCAACAGCAGGGCCAGCACCGGCAGCACCCCTGCGGCGATCGGGGCGGCCGCCCAGACCCAGCCGGGGCCCGGGGTCATCCGCCGCCCGGCGGTGCGCACCGCGACCGTGAACATCAGCAGCACGAACAGCGCGGACCACCAGAGCGAACCGACCACCCAGGCAATCACCGCGGCGACGGCGGCCAGTTGCACCACCGCGCGCAGCCCGGCCCGGGCCACCGCCCGTCCGTGGCCGAGCAGCCCCCACCCGGCCACCGCCACGGCGGCCAGCAGCAGCACCGCAGTCACCACCCCGAGCACCGGGGTGACGGGCAGCAGCTGGCCGCCCGAAGCCGCCGGAGCCGCTGGAGCCGCCGAAACCGCCATCAGATCCAGCTGGTGAACCACATCCGGTCCTGCCAGGACGACATCGGGATCACCTCCGCCGTGTACAGCGGGTAGAAGAAGGCGAAGCAGCCGACGATCGCGAGCACGATCAGCCCGGCCCCGATCGCGCCGTAGCGCCGGCGCCGGGGGCTGCACCCGGCCGGGCCGAGCATCGCGCCGAGCATCTGGGCGACGGCCAGGCACAGGAAGGGCACCAGCACGACCATGTAGAAGGAGAAGATCGTCCGCTCCTGGTACCGGAACCAGGGCAGGTAGATCGCCGCCACCGCGCACAGCACGGCGCCCGAGCGCCAGTCCCGGCGGAAGAACCAGCGCCACAGCAGGTAGACCAGCGCGAAGCAGGCCGCCCACCACAGCAGCGGGGTGCCCAGGCCCAGGATCTGCGCCGCGCAGCCGCCGGAGGAGGTGCACCCGCGCGTCCCGTCCGGGACCTGCTCCCAGTACATCGACACCGGGCGGCCGTCGACCAGCCAGGCGAAGGGACTGGACTGGTAGGTGTGCGGCTGGTTCAGGCCGGTGTTGAAGTCGTACATCTGCCAGTGGTAGTGCCACAGGCTGCGCAGCGGCGCGGGCACCCAGCTCATCGGGACCTGCGGCAGCGGGATGCCGAGGAAGCCGTCCGGGGACAGCCCGGCGCGGCCGTCCGCCCAGTGCCGGTCGTAGCCGCCACCGCCGTTGCCGCCGCTGGCCAGCCAGCCGCTCCAGGCGCCGACGTACACCACCACGGCGGAGCCGACCATGGCGAGGAAGGCGGGTACGGCGTCGCGGCGCAGCATGGACCGCCAGGGGTGGCGGGCGCCGGCGCCGCGGCGGCCGGACTGGTCCCACAGGACGGTCAGGATGCCGAAGGCGGCCAGGATCGGGGCGCCGTTCCACTTGACCGCGCAGGCCGCGCCGACGAGCACCCCGGCGGCGATCCGCCAGGGGCGCGGCCCGAGCCGGACGAGGTCGCCGTCGGTCGCCTCGGCGAGGCGGGCGCGGGCGTGGTCGCGGTCGATCAGTAGGGCTCCGAAGGAGGCGAGCACGAAGAACATCTGGATGCCGTCGAGCAGGCCGACCCGGCTCATCACCAGGTGCAGGCCGTCGACGGACATCAGCAGGGCGGCGGTGCAGCCGATCAGGGTGGAGCCGAAGAGCCTGCGGCCGATCCGGGCCAGCATCAGCACGGTGACGGTGCCGAGCAGGGCGGTCATGAACCGCCAGCCGAAGGGGTGCAGTCCGAACAGTTGCTCGCCGATCGTCATCACCCATTTGCCGAGCGGCGGGTGGGCGACGAACTCGGGCGAGGCGCTCAGCGGGACGGTCTGCGGGACGGCCAGGATGTCGGCGTTGGCGTGGTCGGGCCAGGTGCCCTCGTAGCCCTGCTGGAGCAGCGACCAGGCGTCCTTGGGGTAGTACGTCTCGTCGAAGACGAAGGCGTTGGGGTAGCCGAGGTTCCAGAAGCGCAGCAGGCCGGCGAAGATCGCCACCCCGATCGGGCCGAGCCAGCCGGAGTGGTCGGCCACCCGGCGCAGCAGCCCGC
>NZ_JAFLNG010000982.1 GCF_017427025.1 Streptomyces sp. FH025 | reverse complement strand
TGCGCGGCACGGTGGACGGCATGATGCTGCAACCGGAGACCGACGACCTCACCACCTACCTCGCGGCCGACGAGGTGATCGACCATCAACACCCGCAGGTGCGGCGGCTGGCCACCGAGCTGTCCACCCCCGAGGCGGCCTTCCACTACGTCCGCGACCAGGTGTCGCACTCCGCCGACGCCGGCGCGTACAGCGGGACGTTCCGCGCCTCCGAGGTGCTGGCCGCGCGCAACGCGATCTGCCACGGCAAGTCCCACCTGCTGGCCGCACTGCTGCGGGCCCAGGGTGTGCCGACCGGCCTGTGCTACCAGCGGCTGGAGGACGGCGAGGGCGGCTTCGTGCTGCACGCCCTCAACGCCGTACACCTGAACGGCCGTTGGTCCCGCCTGGACGCCCGGGGCAATCGCGAGGGTGTGGACGCGCAGTACGACCTGGAGCGGGAGCGGCTGGCCTGGCCGGTCCGGCCGGAGCTGGGCGAGCGCGACTACCCGGAGGTCTTCGCAGCACCGCCGACCCCGCTGATCCAGGCCCTCGCCCAGGCGGTGCCGGGCCGCGCCGGTTTCGACTACCTCCCAAGCGAGCTGCCGACCGGGCAGCCGCGCGCGTAATCCAGCTCCGTGAGCCAGCCGTACCCCCTATGCTCCTCACGCGGCATCTCCACGCGCGTGCCGCGATGCAAACTGAATGGGGGCCCATGGAGACAGCAACCCTCCTCCTACTCGGTGCTGCTGGTGGCTCGTTACGAGTGCTGGTGGACCTCTACAACAGCACCATGGAGTGGCGGGAAGCTCGACGAGCGCATCGCCAGGCGAACGCCGATGAGCCGTCGGCCGGGGTGCCCGTCTTCCGGGACTTCGTGGATCTCTGGCCGGATCTCCTGGCAGCCGCGTTCCACACCGCGCTGGGGGCCGGCGCCGCCGCGATGTTCGGTAGCACGGGACAGATCAGTGGCGCCTACGCGGCGATCGCGGTGGGCATCTCCGCGCCTGCCGTCCTGGCCCACCTCGGCCAGGTGCAGAGCGTCAGGGAAGCGGTCGCCGGCGCCCCTTCCCCCGGATCGCTGGTCGGCCCCCGCCCCGTGACGGCCGGGCCCGACGTACGGGCCTCCCAGGAGCAGGAGAGCCCATGAGCACCGTGGACTCCTTCGGCCGCCGGGTGTTCGCAGCGGCGCTCGGAACCGGCGAACTCCGCCGTGGTGCGAGCCGTCGCGGCGTGCGCCCTCGCGGTGTGAGCCGGCGGCACTACGAGCCGTGGCGTCGCTGCTTGGCGGCTCTCCTGCGGGTCGACCTCCCCGCTGCCCCGTACGCCGGCACTCCTGCGATCTCCCGCGCCGGTGGCCACGGTGTCCTGCGGCCGCTGGCACTGTTCGTCGTGCTGCTCGGGGGGCCTGCGCTGATCGGGAGCGTTCTCGGCCGGGCTGGAGCAATCGTCGGGCTGCTCGCTGGGCTCACCGGCGTCCTGTACGCCTACCGGAGCAGCGACCGGCTCGCGCTGCGGGCCATGCGCGCCCGGCAGGCCGACGAATCGGAGGCGCCGCAGCTCTTCCAGATCGTCCGCGAGCTGTCCGAGGCCGCTGGTCAGCCCATGCCGGACATCTACGTTTCACCGACACCGGCCCCGAACGCCTTCGTCGTCGGCCGGAGTCGGCGGAATGCCGCCGTCTGCTGCACCGAGGGCCTCCTGTACGTCCTGAGCGAGCGGGAACTGCGTGGTGTCCTCGGTCATGAGCTGAGCCACATCCACAACCGCGACAGCCTGATCTCCTCCATGGTGGGCACGCTCGCCGGGATGGTGCTGTTCCTGGCGAGCATCCTCTGGATGCGTCCGCGTTCCGAAGACGAGGACGCCCTCGGCCTGGCCGGCACCCTGCTGATCGTCCTCCTGGGTGGGCCGTTCGCAGCCTCCCTCATCCGGCTCGCCGTGAGCCGCTCCCGCGAAATCGAGGCGGACTCGTGCGGTGCCGCGCTGACCGGTGACCCGCTCGCCCTCGCCTCGGCGCTCCGCAAGATCGACTCCGGTACGCGACGGTTGCCCCTCCCGGTCGAGCCCGGCCTTCAGGTGAGGGCGCACATGATGATCGCCGATCCCTTCCGGTCGGAGACGGCCGTTTCGAGGCTCTTCTCCAGCCACGCGCCGATGCCGGAGCGCATCGCGCGTCTGGAGCGGCTGGCTGCCGATCA
>NZ_JAFLNG010000981.1 GCF_017427025.1 Streptomyces sp. FH025 | reverse complement strand
CCCGGACGGAGCGGGAGGCGCAGCGCGCGTACCAGCAGTCGCGGGAGGCAGAGGTGGCCCGGCGGACGGCCGAACTGGACGCCCGGGTCGAGGAGTTGCGCGGGCTGCTGGCGGCCGGGCTGGCCGCGCCGGGGTTCGGGCCGCAGGCGCTGCTGGCGCCGCGCCCGGTGCCGCCGTTCGAGCCTGGGCCGCTGGGCGAGCCGGTGCCGATGCCCGACCAGACCTCGGCCGCCTACCACGTGCCGCCGCCGGACGCCGCGCAGGCCCGCAACGCCGGGGTGCGGCGGCAGTACGAGCAGTACCTCGCCCAGGCCCGGGCCCGGTTCGAGCAGGACTGGTACGCCGCGCAGGCGCGGGAGGCGGACCGGCAGCGCCGGCTGGCCGCGTACCACCAGGAGTACCTGGCCTGGGTGGAGCGCTTCCGCCGCGAGGAGGAGGAGCGCGGGGCCCGTACCGAGGAGCTGCTGCGGCGGCTGCGGGCGGGTGAGCCGGAGGCGGTGCAGGAGTACTTCACGGCCGGGCTGTACGCCTCGGCGGCCTGGCCGGAGGGCTTCCCGCACCGGGTGGCGGCGGCCTGGGAGGCGTCCAGCCGTCAGCTGGTGGTGAACTGGGAGCTGCCCGGCCCGGACGTGGTGCCGGCCGCCGCCCGGGTGCGGTACGTGAAGACGGACGACCGCGAGGCCGAGGTGGCCCGCCCGGCGACGGAGCGCAAGGCGCTGTACCGGGAGGTGCTGGCGCAGTCGGCGCTGCGGGTGGTGGCGGAGCTGTTCCGTGCTGACCGGGGCGGGCTGCTGGACTCGGTGGTGCTGAACGGTTTCGTCCTCGGCATCGACCCGGCGACCGGCCGGGAGGCGGAGCGCTTCCTGTCCACGGTGACCGTGTCGCGGGCCGACTTCGCCGAGCTGGCACTGGACCGGGTGGCGCCGGTGGAGTGCTTCCAGGGGTTGAGCGGCAGGCTGTCGTCACGGCCCGAGCGGCTGGACGAGGTCAAGCCGGACCGACTGCCGGAGACGGTCGGCGGAGGCCTGGCCGGGCACTTCGGCGAGGACGACCCGGACCTCTTCGAGATGGACCCGATCGAGTTCGAGGAGCTGATCGCCGAGCTGTTCCGGCTGCGCGGCTTCCGGGTGATGACCACGGCCCGCAGCGGCGACGTCGGCGTGGACGTGATCGCCGAGGACCTGGACCCGGTGACGGGCGGGAAGATCGTCATCCAGGCCAAGCGGTACAAGAGGACCGTCCCGCCCACGGCGGTGCGCGACCTGGAGTCCACCGTCCGCCACCACGGCGCGATCAAGGGCATCCTGGTCACCACGGCCGGCTTCGGCCGCGGCTCGTACAGCTACATCGAGGGCAAGCCGCTGACCCTGGTGAGCGGCCCGGAGCTGGTCGAGCTGCTCGCCGAGCAGGGGCTGCGGGGCCGCCTGGGCGGCGGGACGGCGGAGGCCGCCGCGCAGCCGGCGGCGGCGGAGCCGGAGTCCGCCCCGCAGAGCACCCTGACGGTCAGCTGGCAGAGCCGGACGGCCGGCGGGGACGCGGTGGAGCTGGACGTCACCGCCTTCCTCTGCGCGCGCGGCCGGGTGCTGAGCGACGAGCACTTCGTGTTCTTCAACAACCCGCAGGATCCGGACGGCGCGGTCCGCCTGCACCCGACCCGCTCGGTGCCGGGCGAGCCGACCCGGGCGGCCCACCTGTCCCTGGACCTGCACCGGCTGCCGGCCGCCGTGGAGGAGGTGGTGGTCGCGGTCTCCACCGAGGAGGAGGAACCCCCGGCGCTGCCGCTCGGTTACGTGTACGGGCTGGCCGTCGCCGCCTCGTACGGGCCGGGCGCGGCCGGACCGGCGAAGTGGCCGGGCGCCAACGGCGGCGTCCCGGACTCCGCGATGCTCCTCGGGTCCTTCCAACGGGCCGACGGGGGCTGGCAGTTCGCGCCCTCGGGCCGCGCGGTGACGAACGGTCTGGCCGGGCTGGCGACCGCCTTCGGCGTCGCGGTCGAGTAGCACACCGGGGACTTTGGTCCTCAGGGCCACGTCATACCTGAGGAGGAGATCACCCCCCGCCGTACCGCCGGGTCGGCGGGGGCCGCCCGTCCCCTCGGCATACGCATCGAGCTCGAACAAATTGAGAGGATTAAAGGGTAGGTAAATCCGATTTCGTCCCAGGAGTTCACGTGACGTTCC
>NZ_JAFLNG010000980.1 GCF_017427025.1 Streptomyces sp. FH025 | reverse complement strand
CCGTCCCACGCGACCGGCTCGGCCTTGATCGGGTGGGAGTTGCCGACGCCGCTGCCGCCGTAGGTCTCGGCGTCGGTGTTCAGGGCCTCCGCCCAGAGCTGTTCGCGGCCGTCCAGGGCGGGCAGGCCGACCCGGTGGCCGTGGCGGACGACGGGGGAGAAGTTGCAGACGGCGACCAGCGGGGAGCCGTCGGCGGCGTAGCGGACGAAGGAGAGCAGGTTGTCGTCGGCGGCGCCGCCGTCCAGCCAGCGGAAGCCGTCCGGGGTGTTGTCGAGCTCGTGGAGGGCGGGGGTGTCCCGGTAGGTCCGGTTGAGGTCGCGGACCAGGCGGCGCACGCCCAGGTGGTCCCGGTGGGCCGGCCACTGCTCGTCGAGCACCCACCACTGCGGTCCGTGCTCGTGGTGCCACTCGGCTCCCTGGGCGAACTCCTGCCCCATGAACAGCAGTTGCTTGCCGGGGTGGGACCACATGAAGCCCAGGTAGGCGCGGTGGTTGGCGCGCTGCTGCCACCAGTCGCCGGGCATCTTGGAGACCAGGGCCTGCTTGCCGTGGACGACCTCGTCGTGCGAGATCGGCAGGACGTAGTTCTCCGAGTAGGCGTACACCATCGAGAAGGTGATCTCGTTGTGGTGGTACTTGCGGTGGACCGGCTCCTTGGACATGTAGACCAGCGAGTCGTGCATCCAGCCCATGTTCCACTTCAGCCCGAAGCCGAGGCCGCCGGCGTCGGTGGGGCGGGTGACGCCGTTCCAGGCGGTGGACTCCTCGGCGATGGTGATCACGCCCGGGCAGCGCCGGTAGACGGTGGCGTTCATCTCCTGGAGGAAGGCGGCCGCGTCCAGGTTCTCCCGGCCCCCGTGGAGGTTGGGCGTCCAGTCGCCGCTCTCGCGGGAGTAGTCGAGGTAGAGCATCGAGGCGACGGCGTCCACCCGCAGGCCGTCGATGTGGAACTCCTCGCACCAGTAGACCGCGTTCGCGACGAGGAAGTTGCGCACCTCCTTGCGGCCGTAGTCGAACTCCAGCGTCCCCCAGTCGGGGTGTTCGGCGCGCAGCGGGTCGGCGGGTTCGTACAGCGGCTCGCCGTCGAAGCGGGCGAGGGCGAAGTCGTCCTTGGGGAAGTGCGCGGGCACCCAGTCGACGATCACGCCGATGCCGTGCCGGTGGAGGGTGTCCACCAGGTACCGGAAGTCGTCGGGGCCGCCGAGCCGGGCGGTGGGGGCGTAGTAGCCGGAGACCTGGTAGCCCCAGGAGCCGCCGAACGGGTGCTCCATCACCGGCATGAACTCCACGTGGGTGAAGTTCAACTCCTTGAGGTAGCGCGGGAGTTCCTCGGCGATCGCGCGGTAGTCGGTGAGGTCGGGCCGCCAGGAGGCCAGGTGCAGCTCGTACACCGACATCGGCGCCCGGTGGTGCGCGGTGCGGGCCCGGCGGGCCATCCACTCGCCGTCCTGCCACCGGTAGGAGGAGGAGGTGACCACCGAGGCGGTGCCGGGTGGGCACTGCGCGGCCCGGGCCAGCGGGTCGGCCTTGTCGAGCACCCAGCCCTGACGGGTGTGGATCTCGTACTTGTACGTGGCGCCCTCGGCCAGGCCGGGGACGAACAGTTCCCAGACCCCGGAGGAGCCGAGCGAGCGCATCGGGTGCCCGGTGCCGTCCCAGTGGTTGAAGTCGCCGATCAGCCGCACCCCGACGGCGTTGGGCGCCCAGACCGCGAACGCGGTGCCGGCCACGCCGTCGACGGTCCGGACGTGCGAGCCGAGCGCCCTCCACAGCTGCTCGTGCCGGCCCTCGGAGATCAGGTGCAGGTCGAACTCGCCGAGGGTGGGCGGGGTGCGGTAGCCGTCGTGCTGGCGCAGCGGCCCGCCGCCGGGGTACGTCACCAGCAGGGTGTAGTCCGGGAGCCCGTCGCCCGCCAGCAGGCCGGTGAACAACCCGCCCTGCTGGTGGGTGAGTTCGGCCGGTCCCTGGGTGGTCTCCACCACCACCCGCTCGGCGAAGGGGCGCAGCACCCGCACGGCCGTCCCGCCGTTCACCGGGTGCGCGCCGAGCAGCGCGTGCGGGTCGTGGTGCTGCCCGCTCACCAGCCGGTCCACCTCGGCCGGTGGCAGCGGGGCCTCCGGGAGCCTGAGCGCGCCCACCGGAACGTCCGGGGAGGGCTGGGGGGTGACTCGCCCGTTCGCCT
>NZ_JAFLNG010000098.1 GCF_017427025.1 Streptomyces sp. FH025 | reverse complement strand
TGGGACGCCTCGCACAGACCGACGGCCTCACCGAGATCCAGCGGGACATCCTCGCCACCGTGCGGGATTTCGTCGACAAGGAGATCATTCCGGTCGCGACCGAGCTGGAGCACAAGGACGAGTACCCGACCGCCATCGTCGAGGGCATGAAGCAGCTCGGGCTCTTCGGCCTGACCATCCCCGAGGAGTACGGCGGCCTCGGCGAGTCCCTGCTCACCTACGCCCTGGTGGTCGAGGAGATCGCCCGCGGCTGGATGTCCGTCTCGGGCATCGTCAACACCCACTTCATCGTGGCGCACATGATCAACGCCCACGGCACCCAGGAGCAGAAGGACTACTTCCTGCCCAAGATGGCCGCCGGGGAAATCCGCGGCGCCTTCTCGATGTCCGAGCCCGGCCTGGGCTCCGACGTTTCGGCCATCTCCACCAAGGGCGTCAAGGACGGAGAGTTCTACGTCCTCAACGGCCAGAAGATGTGGCTCACCAACGGCGGCACCTCCACCCTGGTCGCGGTCCTGTGCAAGACCGACGAGGGCGGCAGCACCCCGTACAAGAACATGACCACCTTCCTGATCGAGAAGACGGCGGGCTTCGGCCCGAACCCGACCGTCCCCGGCCTCACCGTGCCCGGGAAGATCGAGAAGATGGGCTACAAGGGCGTCGACACCACCGAGCTGGTCCTCCAGGACGTACGGGTTCCGGCCAACCGGATCCTCGGGGGCGTCCCGGGCCGCGGCTTCTACCAGATGATGGACGGCGTCGAGGTCGGCCGCGTCAACGTCGCCGCCCGCGGCTGCGGCGTCGCCCGCCGCGCCTTCGAGCTCGGCGTCTCCTACGCCCAGCAGCGCTCCACCTTCGGCAAGAAGATCGCCGAGCACCAGGCGATCCAGTTCAAGCTCGCCGAGATGGCCACCAAGGTCGAGGCCGCCCACCAGATGATGGTCATGGCCGCCCGCAAGAAGGACGGCGGCGAGCGCAACGACCTCGAAGCCGGCATGGCCAAGTACCTGGCCTCCGAGTACTGCAAGGAGGTCGTCGAGGACGCCTTCCGGATCCACGGCGGCTACGGCTTCTCGAAGGAGTACGAGATCGAGCGCCTCTACCGCGAGGCCCCGATGCTGCTCATCGGTGAAGGAACTGCGGAGATCCAGAAGATGATCATCGGGCGCCGGCTCCTGGAGGAGTACCGGATCGCCGAGTGATCACGGGGCCGTCCGGGTGACGGACGGCCCCCGGTACCGCCGGTCGACGGGCGTGCGGGCCCGTCCCGGCAGAGCGCCGTGCCCGGCACGGCCCCGGCCTGGTCCGCCTGGGGCCCGGCACGGCCCACGAGAAGCGGCCGCAGGGCGTACAGCAGCGACAACGCGCCCTGCGGCCGCTTCCGTACACCTTCTTCCGACCCGCCCGGCCGTTTCCTCCGGCCGTTTCCCGCCGCCGGTTCCCCCGTTCGCCCGCTGAGACAAGTGTCACCAGCCTCGTCCGGTCCCTTGGGAACCGGACCGGGGGGAGCTACGGTCGTACGAGTGGGCGCGCGTACGCGCTTCCACCGGACACATGAACGAGCAGGCGGGTTGCTCACCCACCGTCTGCTCCCGATAGCATCCACCGGGACAGCAAGCCGTCCCTCTATTACCGATCCCGCGGTGGCCCCCGTCCAGCGGCCATGATCCCCCGCGACAAAGGTCTTCGATGCCCATCAGCCCGTCCCCTCACACCTCCGTCACGGACCGCGATGCCCTCGCAGCCCCGACGGCCGGTCGGCGACCCCGCGTGACCATCGCGCGCGGAGCCACCCCCTGGTTCGTCCCCACCCTCGCCACGGCCGCCGTGACCACCGCCCTCACCCGGCGCAGCGGCAAGTGGGCCCTGGCGGCGGTACCCGCCTGCGCGCTCAGCGCGGGCATGCTGTGGTTCTTCCGCGACCCCGAGCGTGAGGTCGGCACGGGCAGAGTGATCTCCCCCGCCGATGGCGTGGTGCAGAGCATCGACGCCTGGCCGGACGGCCGCACCCGGGTGGCGATCTTCATGAGCCCGTTGAACGTCCACGTCAACCGCGCGCCCCTGCCGGGCACGGTGACGTCGGTCGAGCACGTCGCGGGCGGCTTCGTGCCCGCGTTCAACAAGGACAGCGACCAGAACGAGCGGGTCGTCTGGCACTTCGACACCGAGCTCGGCGACATCGAGATGGTGCAGATCGCGGGGGCCGTGGCCCGTCGCATCGTGCCGTACGTGGCCGCCGGAACCAAGGTCGAGCAGGGCGAGCGGATCGGTCTGATCCGGTTCGGGTCCCGGGTCGACACCTACCTGCCGGCCGGCGTCGAGGTCGGCGTCGAGGTCGGCCAGAAGACCACAGCCGGGGTGACGCGCCTTGACCGTGACTGATCCTGAGACAATCGTCGGCCTGGACGACGAGGAGACGGCCCTGCGCCGCCGCCGCTGGGCGCGCGACCGCGAACTGCGTGCCCCGCGCTCCCCGCAGCACCTGTCCACCGCCGACTTCCTGACCCTGGGGAACGCCGTCTGCGGCTTCCTGGCGATCTACTCGATCACCACCGGGGTCCTCGTCCCGCACATCACCAACCCGGACGCCGCTCCGGACCGGCACAGCGCCGCCACCGCGGTCACGCTGCTGCTGATCGGCTCGATGTGCGACCTCTTCGACGGCCTGGTGGCGCGCAAGCTCCGCTCCTCCGCCCTCGGAGCGGAACTCGACAACCTGGCCGACCTGATCAGCTTCGGCATCGCGCCGGCCTACTTCGTCGCGGTCTGGGGCATGGTCTCGCAGGGCTCCAACAGCAAGCTCTCGGCGATCATCGCGCTGACCGTGCTGCTCGCGGTGGTGCTGCGGCTGGCCCGCTTCTCGGCCGTCAAGATGCGGCCCGGGGTGTTCCAGGGCATGCCCTGCCCGATGGGCGCGATGACGGTCATCGCCATCGTGCTGCTCGACCCGCCGTTCCTGCCCGGTCTGCTCGCCATCTTCGGCGCCGCGTACCTCATGGTCAGTCGGATCGAGTACCCGAAGCCCCAGGGGCTGCTGGCCACCGCCACGCTCTGCTGGGTCGTCGTCGCGATCGGCTGCCTGGCCGCCTGGGCCACCGGGCTGCCCGGTGGCGACACCCTGATGCACGTCGGCACCTTCGCCCAGATCACGCTCGCCGCGATGGCGCCGCTGCTGGTCGTCCGCCGCAAGGTCGGGCAGAAGGTCGGCGACGTCCGCGCCCGGCGGGCGGAGTCCCGGCTCGGCTGAGCTGTTCGTCATACGGAGAAGGGCCCGGAACCGATGGTTCCGGGCCCTTCTCCGTACTGTTCGTCCGTTGGGCTACGCCCCGCCGGTGTGGACGCTGAAGGCGGAGCGGCGGGCCGCCCGGGCCACGCCCGGGTCCGGGTGCACGCCCGAGACCGCCGTCAGCACCGAGGCCGCCCGCGGGTGCCCCGACTGCCGGGCCCGGGCGAACAGCCGCACCGGGTCCCCCGCCGAGGCGCCCTCGACGTGCCCCACCAGCAGCTCCGTCTCACCGTGGTCCAGCACGGCCGCTGCGGTGTCCACCCACAGCCAGGCCGCGTCGTCGGCGCCCAGCACGTCCGCCGGGGAGACGCCCTCGTCCGAGCGCTCCGCCAGCCACAGCAGCGCGTACGGGCGCAGCACCGGCGCGTCCACCGCCGCCCGCACCGCCTGCTCGGCCGGTCCGCCGGCGACCCGCAGCGCCTCGAAGGCCAGCCCGCGCACCAGCGCGTCGTCGCCCTGGGCGGCCTCCAGCAGCTCGGCCACCGCCCGGTCCGCCGGACGGGCCGCCACCCAGGCGCGGTACTCCGCCCGGGCCGGGCCCGGCGAGTAGTCCGCGCAGGCGTTCAGCAGCTCGAACGCGCTCTGCTCGATGTGCCCGGCCGCGGTCTGCGCGACCGTGCAGATCTCCTCCAGCTTCGCCCGTACCGCCCAGTGGCCCAGCGGGGACAGCTCGGCGGCATCGTTCCTGCGCACCACGGCGCCGACGGCCGCCAGGCCGTCCAGCATCCAGTCCAGGACGGCGGCCACGTCGGAGGGCGCGGCCGGGGTGTCGATCTGCGGCGCCCGGCAGGTGCCGCGCACGGCGGAGACGGCCGAGGCGGCGTGCGGGACGGGCGACAGGCCCTGGCCGCCGAGACCGCCGCCGACCCGCCGTTCGTCCAGGCCCCGGCGCAGCAGCTCCAGCAGCTCGCTCTCGGCCACCGGACCGTCCACCAGGTGCAGGAAGGACAGCAGCTGCGGGGCCTGGTCCACGGCCTGCCCGGCCAGTACGGCGAACACGCCGCGCAGCGCGGCGGGCGGCACCGGGGCGAGCAGCGTCCAGGCGTCGAACAGCCCGGACCAGCCGCGCACCACGGCCTCGTCGTCGTGCTCCCAGGCGTGCAGGCGCCACCCGGGGCCGGCCCCGCCGTCCCGGGCCTCCACCAGGCCCACCAGCAGCGCCTGCCCCCACGCCTTGGCGGCGGCGCCGACCGTCATGGCCAGCGCCCGGCCCGCCGCACGGGCGTCCTCCGGGAGCAGCTCGCCGCGCTTGTCGACCTCGTCGAGCTCCCCGGCCCAGCGGGCGATCCGGACGGCGTCCACCAGCATCCGGCGGGCCAGCGGCGCCAGCTCGGCCGGCGCGGGGAAGCCCTCGGGCACGGGAACCCGGCCCCGCCCGGGCGCCGGCGCGGGCCCTCGTCGCCGGGGTACACCGACCCCGCCCGGCCTGCCACCGGAGGGCCGGTGGGCCGTACCGGGGAGACGGGTCACCGTCGCACCGGTACCGATCGTCGGCTGGAGCGGGGCATCACGGTCGCGCGGGTTCCGAGACGTCACGTCGTGCAGTCTTCCCCTTGTACCGGCCTTCTGTCACATCCGGTTGTCCGTACGACCGGGCGACCGGGGACGGCACCTCCGCAAGATCGGGCAACAGAGGCAAACCGCCTGGCCGGAAACGTGTGGCGGGGTCATGCCACCACCGGGCCGGACCGTCGCGGTACCCGCTCGGACGACTACTCTCCGTGGGCGACACCCCGCCTGGGAGGCTCGTCGGCCGGTGCGCCCGGACGGATCGGGCCCCCTCTCCTAAGGGGGCGAAATTTGCTCCCCAGATATCTCGTGCAGGCCGCGTCCTTTCCGCTGAACGGAGTCAGAGGAGCGGGGTGAACCAACGGCGGAGGAGTTCGGTGTAGCGGTCCGGCGCGGAGTTCCAGAGGGCGGCGTGCTCGGCGCCCGGGAAGGACTGGAGGCTGACCGTCCGGGAGCGGGCTGCGGCGAGGCGCTCGGCGGCGCGGAAGGGGGCGATCCGGTCGGCCGGGCTGTGCAGCAGCAGGGTGGGGACGTTCAGGTCCGTGCGCTCGGCGAGACGGGAGGAGTCGGCGAGGTCCACGCCGGTGCGGCCCTCCGCCGCGAGGGCGCCGAGTTCGGCGGCGGCGCCCGTGAATCCGGCCCGGGCGGCGTCGCGGCGGGCGGAGGCGGGGAGGTCGAGGACCGGCGAGTCCAGGACCAGGCCCCGGACGGCGTGGGCCCAGGCCGAGCGGCCCGCCGTCTGCAGGGCCATCGTGGCGCCCAGCGACCAGCCGTACAGGACCACCCCGCCCGCACCGCTGTCGAGCGCCAGCCGTACCGCCGACTCGACGTCGCGCCACTCGGTCTCGCCGAAGTGGCTGAGCCCGTCCGGGGAGGCGGGGGCGCCCTCGTCGCCCCGGTAGGTCACGGAGAGGACGGGCAGGCCGAGCTGGTGGAGGACGGGCAGGACGGGGAGGGTCTGCTGGCGGTCGGCCTCGGTGCCGTGGACGAGGATCACCCAGGTGCCGCGCTTGCCGTCGAGGCGCCAGGCGGGGAGGGCGCCGAGTTCGCCGTCGACGGCGGTGTCGGTGAAGGGCAGGCCGAGCGCCGAGGTCGGGTCGCCGAGGTGGACGCGGGGGGTGAAGCGGACCTGGGTGCCGGGGGTGAGGGTGCCCCGGTCGGTGCTGACGAGCCGCCGGGTGACGCCCTGCTCGTCGCCCTCCAGAACCTCCTCGACCACCGCGTGACCGCCGTCCTCCCACTCGACGGCCCAGCGGCCGGGGCGCAGGCTCTCCGGGGTGCGGGAGAAGGTGACCCGGCCGGGGGCGAGGCCGCGCACCAGGACGGGCCCCGACTCCTGCCCGGCGGCCGGCGGGTGGACCATCCGCTCGGAGGCCCGGCGGCCGACCACCAGGACGACGGCCCCGGCCCCGACGGCGGCGGCCGCCACCACGGCCGCGGTTCCCCAACGCATATCGCTCCCCGCTCTGCTGCACGGTCCGGACGGTGTTCGCGCACCGGTCCAGTACTCGTGCACCAGTCCAGTGTTCGTGCACCAGTCCACCGGCCCCCTGTTGCCCCGGCCACCGGACTGGGCCGTTCGGGGGACGCCCTGCTGACGGCCCCTCCGTCGCGCCGGGGCCCGGCCAGGGGATCCGTGTGACCAACCCCTCCGTGACCTCGGTTGACTCGCGGATCGGCCCCGTGATGGGATCCTTGGGCCAATCGGAGGCATGGAGAGGAAGCCGGTGCGAATCCGGCGCGGTCCCGCCACTGTCACCGGGGAGCACGCTCGGAAGATGCCACGGCGGGCCGTCAGAAGCCGCTGGAAGGCCCGGGTGTGCGCTCGACCCGGAAGCCAGGAGACTCTCGCCCCCGCTACGTCGATCCAGGGCGCGGACCCTGAGTGAGGACACGCACGCGATGCAGGCTGCCCCGCCCCGCCGGACTCCGAGCTGCCCGCCGCCGTGCGCCCGCTGACCCGGGCCGCCGCCTTCGCGCTGGGCGCCGTCGCGGGCTACGCCGCCGACGCCCGTTTCGCCGACCCCCGCCGCGGCCACCCGGTGGCCCTGTTCGGCGGCGCCGCGACCCGCCTGGAGCAGCGCCTGTGGCGCGACGACCGCACCACCGGGGCCGGGTACACGGCGCTGTGCGTGGGCGCGGTCGCGGCCGGGGCGCTCGCGCTGGACCGTACGGTGGGCCGCCGGCCGCTGGGCCGGGCGGCGCTGGCCGCGGCCGCGACCTGGACGGTGCTCGGCGGCACCTCGCTGACCCGGGAGGCGCGCACCATCGGCCGCTCCCTCGCCGCCGGTGATCTGACGGCCGCCCGGGAACGGCTGCCGCACCTGTGCGGGCGCGACCCGAGCGCGCTGGACGAGCAGCAGATCGCCCGGGCCGTGGTCGAGTCGGTGGCCGAGAACACCGCCGACGCCGTGGTGAACGCGCTGACCTGGGGCACCCTCGCGGGCACCCCGGGGCTGCTGGCCTTCCGCGCGGTGAACACCCTGGACGCGATGGTCGGCCACCGCTCGCCCCGCTACGCCCGCTTCGGCTGGGCCTCGGCCCGGCTGGACGACCTGGCGGGCTGGCCGGGCGCCCGGCTGACCGCGCTGCTGACCGTCGCCGCCGCGCCGCACCCCGGTACGGCCTGGCGGGTCTGGCGCCGGGACGGCTCCGCTCACCCCAGCCCGAACGCGGGCCAGGCGGAGGCGGCCTTCGCGGGCGCGGTGGGCGTACGGCTGGGCGGGACGCTGCGGTACGGCGAGAGGGTGGAGCACCGGCCGGTGCTGGGCGCCGAGTTGCGGCCGGTCACGGTGGACGACATCGAGCGGGCCTGCGCGCTGTCCCGCCGGGTGGGTGCGCTGGCGTTGGGTACGACGGTCGCGGGGCACGTCCTGCTGCGGACGCTGTTCAAGAGGAGGGGCAAGGCATGAGCAACGCGCTGCTGGTCGCCGGGACGACCTCGGACGCGGGCAAGAGCGTGGTGACGGCCGGGATCTGCCGTTGGCTCGCCCGCCAGGGCGTGCGGGTCGCGCCGTTCAAGGCGCAGAACATGTCGCTGAACTCCTTCGTCACCGCCGACGGCGCCGAGATCGGCCGCGCCCAGGCGATGCAGGCGCAGGCCGCCCGGGTGGAGCCGGAGGCGGCGATGAACCCGGTGCTGCTGAAGCCCGGCGCGGACGGCCGCAGCCAGGTGGTGCTGCTGGGCCGCCCGGTCGCCGAGGTGGGCGCGCTGGACTACCGCGAGCGCAAGCCCGTCCTGCTGGAGCGCGCCCTGGAGTGCCTGGCGGACCTGCGCGCCCGCTACGAGGTGGTGGTGTGCGAGGGCGCCGGCTCGCCCGCCGAGATCAACCTGCGCGACCGGGACATCGCCAACATGGGCCTGGCCACCGCCGCCGCACTGCCCGTCGTGGTGGTCGGGGACATCGACCGCGGTGGGGTCTTCGCGGCGATGTACGGGACGCTGGCGCTGCTGTCCGCGGAGGACCAGCGGCACGTGGCGGGCTGGTTCGTCAACAAGTTCCGCGGCGACGCGCGGCTGCTGGCGCCCGGGCTGGAGATGCTGCACGAGCTGACCGGCCGTCCGGTGCTGGGCACGCTGCCGATGCTGCCGGGCCTGTGGCTGGACGCCGAGGACTCGCTGGACCTCTCGACGGTGGTGGACCGCGCCGAGGGCCGCGGCCCGCTCGGGGCGGACGTGCTGCGCGTGGCCGTGGTGCGCTTCCCCCGGCTGTCCAACTTCACCGACGTGGACGCGCTGGCGCAGGAGCCGGGCGTGCTGGTGCGCTGGGCGACCCGGCCGGAGGAGCTGGCCGACGCCGACCTGGTGGTGCTGCCCGGCACCCGGGCCACCGTGGCCGACCTCGCCTGGCTGCGCGAGCGCGGCCTGGAGTCGGCGCTGAAGGCACGGGCGGCGGCCGGGCTGCCGATCCTCGGGGTCTGCGGCGGCTACCAGATGCTGTCGCGCGGGATCGTCGACGAGGTCGAGTCCCGGGCGGGCGCGGTCGAGGGGCTCGGCCTGCTGCCGACGCACGTCCGCTTCGGCGCCGAGAAGGTGCTCGCGCGGCCGGTCGGCGAGGCGTACGGGCACCGGGTGGTGGGCTACGAGATCCACCACGGGGTGGTGGCGGTCGAGGGTGGTGATGCGTTCATCTCTGATGGCCATGGGCACAGCTTGGACGGCTGCCGGGTGGGCGCGGTCTGGGGCACCACCTGGCACGGCGCGCTGGAGAACGACGGATTCCGCCGTGAACTCCTGCGCGAGGTCGCCGAGTTGGCCGGCCGGGCGTTCGTTCCGGCGCCGGACACCTCCTTCGCCGAGGCGCGCGAGGCCCGGCTGGACCGGCTGGGCGACCTGATCGAGGAGCACGCGGACACCGACGCGCTGTGGAAGCTGATCGAGGGCGGGGTACCGGCGGCCGGATCGCTGTCGTTCGTCCCGCCCGGGGCACCTGGGAGTGACGCATGAGTGACGTCCGCTATCCGTTCACCGCGATCGTCGGCATGGCCGACCTGCGGCTCGGGCTGCTGCTGAACGCGGTCTCCCCGGCCGTGGGCGGCGTGCTGGTGCGCGGCGAGAAGGGCACCGCCAAGTCGACCATGGTGCGCGCGCTGGCCGGGCTGCTGCCGGACATCGCCACCGTGGACGGCTGCCGCTTCGCCTGCGACCCGGCCGCACCGGACCCGAACTGCCCGGACGGGCCGCACACCTCCGTCGAGAGCCACCAACGGCCCTCCCAGCTGGTCGAGTTGCCGGTCGGCGTGGCCGAGGACCGGATCGTCGGCTCGCTCGACCTGGAGCGGGCGCTGGCCGAGGGCGTCAAGGCCTACGAGCCGGGGCTGCTCGCCAAGGCGCACCGCGGGGTGCTCTACATCGACGAGGTGAACCTGCTCCAGGACCACGTGGTGGACCTGCTGCTGGACGCCGCCGCGATGGGCCGCTCCTACGTCGAGCGGGAGGGCGTGTCGGTGCGGCACGCGGCCCGTTTCCTGCTGGTCGGCACGATGAACCCGGAGGAGGGCGAGCTGCGGCCGCAGCTGCTCGACCGCTTCGGCCTGACCGTCGAGATCGCCGCCACCCGGGACCCTTCCGAGCGCGCCGAGGTGGTCCGGCGCCGGCTCGCCTACGACGCGGACCCGGCCGGCTTCGCGGCCCGGTTCGCCGCCGAGGAGCGGGCACTCGCCGAACACATCACCGCCGCGCGGGAGTTGCTGCCGTCGGTCGAGCTGACGGATGTGGCGCTGCGTCAGATCACCGCCGTGTGTGCCGCGTTCGAGGTGGACGGGCTGCGCGCGGACATCGTGATGGCCCGCACCGCCGTCGCACTGGCCGCCTGGGCGGGGCGGACGGAGGTGCTGGAGGAGGACGTCCGCAAGGCCGCCCAGCTGGCCCTGCCGCACCGACGGCGCCGCAACCCCTTCGACGCGCCGGGGCTGGACCAGGAGCAGCTGGACCGGACGCTGGAGGAACACGCCCAGGGGGACGATCCGGAGCCCGAGGGCGACGGGCCGGGGCCGGACGGCGGTCCCGATGGTGACGGCGGCCCTGACAACGGCGGCCCCGACGGCGGCGGCGGTGCGCCCGAGCCCTCCGACGGAGGCCCGGCAGAGGCGGAGACGGCCCCGGAGGCCGAGGCGCCCGCACCGCAGCAGCCCGTACCGGCCCAACACCCCTCCCCCGCCCGGGAGTCGGCGCCCGTCGCGGCCGGGGACCCGTACCGGACCAGGCTGTTCACCGTGCGGGGCACCGGCCACGGCGCGCAGGGCCGCCGCTCCCCCGCCGAGACCTCCGGCGGGCACACCGTGCGCGCCCGGCGGCCGCAGGGCACGCTGAGCCGGCTGCACCTGACCGCGACCCTCCAGGCCGCCGCGCCGCACCAGGTGGCGCGCGGTCGTGCGGGCCGGGCGCTGGTGCTGCACAAGGACGACTTCCGCGAACAGGTGCGCCGGGGCCGGGAGTCCAACCTGGTGCTGTTCGTGGTGGACGCCTCCGGCTCGATGGCCGCCCGGCAGCGGATGACCGCCGTCAAGGGCGCGGTGCTGTCGCTGCTGATGGACGCCTACCAGCGCCGCGACAAGATCGGCATGATCGCCTTCCGGGGCTCCGGCGCCGAGCTGGCGCTGCCGCCCACCTCCTCGGTCGAGGTCGGCGCGGCCCGGCTGGAGTCGCTGCCCACCGGCGGGCGGACCCCGCTGGCCGCGGGCCTGCTGCGGGCGCACGAGGTACTGCGGGTGGAGCGGCTGCGCGACCCGAGCCGGCGCCCGCTGTTGGTCGTGGTGACCGACGGCCGGGCCACCGGCGGGCGGGACGCGCTCGCCGAATCGCGGCGAGCGGCCGCGCTGTTCGCGGCGCAGGGCACGGCGAGCGTGGTGCTGGACTGCGAGTCCGGACCGGTCCGCCTCGGCCTGGCCCGTACCCTGGCGGGACTGCTCGGCGGCACCGCCGTCAGCCTGGACGAGCTGCGCGCCGAGGGCGTGGCCTCACTCGTCCGCGAGAGCCGCTCCGGGGACCGCCCCGGGAACCGTTCGACGACTTCTGCGACTTCGATGCGAAAGGCGGCCTGAGCCGACATGCCCAAGGGTGTCCCCGAGAGCGTTCCCGACGACGGCCTGACGACCCGCCAGCGCCGTACCCAGCCGATCACCGCCGTGCACACCGGGCCCGGCAAGGGCAAGTCCACGGCCGCGTTCGGCATGGCGCTGCGGGCCTGGAACCAGGGCTGGTCGGTCGGGGTGTTCCAGTTCGTGAAGTCCGCCAAGTGGAAGGTCGGCGAGGAGAACGCCCTGCGCGTGCTCGGCGCCTCCGGCGAGGGCGGCACCGTCGACTGGCACAAGATGGGCTCCGGCTGGTCCTGGATCCAGCGCTCCGCCGAGCAGGAGATGGACAGCGAGGAGGCGGCCAAGGAGGGCTGGGAGCAGGTCAAGCGCGACCTCGCGGCCGAGACCTACCGCTTCTACGTGCTGGACGAGTTCACCTACCCGATGCACTGGGGGTGGATCGACCCGGACGAGGTGGTGTCCGTGCTCAAGGACCGCCCGGGCAGCCAGCACGTGGTCATCACCGGCCGGTACGCGCCCGAGGCGCTGACCGAGTTCGCCGACCTGGTCACCGAGATGACCAAGGTCAAGCACCCCATGGACGCCGGCCGCAAGGGCCAGCGCGGTATCGAGTGGTGACCTCTTGAGCAACGCCCCCTTGAACATCCCCCGCCTCGTCGTCGCCGCGCCCTCCTCGGGCGCCGGCAAGACCACCGTCGCCACCGGCCTGATCGCCGCGCTCGCCGCGCGCGGGCTGGCGGTGTCGCCGCACAAGGTCGGCCCGGACTACATCGACCCGGGCTACCACGCGCTCGCCGCCGGGCGGCCCGGCCGCAACCTGGACGCCTTCCTGTGCGGGCCGGAGCGGATCGCGCCGCTCTTCCTGCACGGCGCGGCGGGGGCGGACGTCGCGGTGGTCGAGGGCGTCATGGGCCTGTTCGACGGGGCCTCCGGGCGCGGGGAGCTGGCGTCCACGGCGCACGTCGCCAAGCTGCTGCGGGCACCGGTGGTGCTGGTGGTGGACGGCTCCTCGCAGTCCCGGTCGGTGGCCGCGCTGGTGCACGGCTTCGCCTCCTGGGACCCTCAGGTGCGCCTCGCCGGGGTGATCCTCAACCGGGTCGCCTCCGACCGGCACGAGCAGCTCCTGCGCGAGGCGCTGGAGGAGGGCTCCGGCGTGCCGGTGCTGGGCGCGCTGCGCCGCTCGGCGGCGGTCGCCACGCCGTCCCGGCACCTCGGGCTGATCCCGGCGGTGGAGCGCTCGGCGGAGGCCCTCAGGGCCGTCGCGGACATGGGCGAGCTGGTCGCCTCCTCCGTCGACCTGGACGCCCTGCTGGAACTCGCCCGGACGGCACCGGAGTTGGACGCGGAGCCGTGGGACCCTTCGGCGGAGGTCGCGCCGGTGGACGGGCGCCCGCGGATCGCGGTGGCGGGCGGCGCGGCGTTCTCCTTCTCGTACGCCGAGAACGCCGAACTGCTCGACGCGGCGGGCGCCGAGGTGGTCCCGTTCGACCCGCTGCACGCCTCGGCGCTGCCCGCGGGGACGGCCGGGCTGGTGATCGGCGGCGGCTTCCCGGAGCTGTACGTACGGGAGTTGAGCGGGAACGCCTCGCTGCGCGCGGCCATCGCCTCCTTCGCCGCCTCGGGCGGGCCGATCGCGGCCGAGTGCGCCGGACTGCTCTACCTGGGGCGGGAGTTGGACGGCCTGCCGATGTGCGGAGTGCTGGACACCGCCGCACGGATGACCGAGCGGCTCACCCTCGGCTACCGGGAGGCCGTCGCCCTGCACGACTCCCCGCTCGGCCCGGCCGGCACCCGGCTGCGCGGGCACGAGTTCCACCGCACGGTCTGCGAACCGGGCGCGGGCGAACTCCCGGCCTGGGGCTGGCGACTGCCGACCGGGCCGCGCACGGAGGGCTTCGCCGGGAGCACCGTGCACGCCTCGTACCTGCACCTGCACTGGGCGGGCTCACCCGCGCTGGCCTCGTCCTTCGCGAGCGCGGCGGCAGCCTTCGACGCGGCTGCCGTTAATGGTGCGACGTCCTGAGGATTCGCTCCTAGGATGCGCGCATGCATGTGATCGTCCTCAACGGAGGCTCCAGCTCCGGCAAGTCGAGCATCGCCCGCCGGCTCCAGGAGCTGCTGCCGGAGCCGTGGCTGCACCTCGGTGCGGACACCATGGTCGGCGCGCTGCCGCCACGGCTGCTGGGCGGCGGCGAGGGCATCGGCGGACTGGAGGGCGGCGACGGCACGGTGGCCGTCGGGCCGGTCTTCGCCCGGCTGGACGCCGCCTGGACGCTCGGCGTGGCGGCGATGGCCCGGGCCGGGGCCCGGATCGTCGTGGACGAGGTGTTCCTCGGCGGGGCCGCCTCCCAGCAGCGCTGGCGGGCGGCCCTGGAGGGCCTGGACGTGCTCTGGGTCGGCGTGCACTGCGACCCGGCGGTGGCCGCCGCCCGGGAGGCCGCGCGCGGCGACCGGGTCGCCGGCATGGCCTCCGCCCAGGCACGGTCGGTGCACGAGGGCGTCTCGTACGACCTCCTCGTGGACACCTCGCGGTCCTCGTCGGCGGACTGCGCCCGGATCATCGCCGAGCGGGCGGCCTCCTGAAGCCTCCCGGCCGTGGCGTCAGTTCGCGCCCAGGGTCCGGGCCACGGTCTGGATCTGGGCCGGCTCGTGGACGATCAGGTGGTAGCTCCAGCGGGCACCGCGCGAGGCCTCGGCCTCCAGCGCGGCCCACAGGGCGCGCAGGCTGCGTTCGCGGTCCAGCCCGCCGCGGCCGGCGCCGAGCAGCGGGAAGCAGATCGAGCCGAGCGGCGGGTGGTGGGCTTCGCTCTCCTGGGCGAGCAGGGCCAGGGCGCGGGCGGCGCAGCGGGTGACGTCGGCCGGCTGGACGTCGTAGTCGTTGGTGCCGGCCCGGGGCACCGCCACCGCCGCGTGGTACACCCGGCGGATGCCCTGCTGTTCGAGGGCGCCGGCCGAGGTGGGGGCGACGGTGCCGGGCGGGACGGGCCGCCCGGCCGCCCGGTGCGTGTCCAGCCACTGCCGCAGCTCGACCAGCAGCCGGTCCTCGATCACGTCCCCGGTCGGCCCGCGCAGCGCGCCCGCCCGGCGCAGCGTGGCCGAGACCGAGGACTTGTAGGCCTGGGCGAGCGCCAGGTAGACGTTGCTGGGGGACACCACGACGTCCACGTCGCGCAGCAGGTCGACCGGGTGGGCGTGCACCTGCAACGGGACGGTGCGGTCGCGCAGCGGGACGCGCAGCAGCCGGTGTGCGGAGACCGCCCGTTCGTCCGGGTCCGGCGGGTCGGTGGGGCGGATGAGCTGATCGGCGACCCGCCCCAGGACCAGCAGTTCCTGGTGCCGGCGGAACCGCTCGACGCTCACCGAGTAGACCCGCGCCGCGTGCTTGCGCCGCTCGGCGGCCGACCGGTCGCTGGTCCCCGGTGCCAGTCCGAGGGTGTACGCGGCCGCCTCCCGCAGGTTGCCGCGCTCCAGCCGCTCCACCGCGTGGCGGAGCAGCGTCTCCACGCCGTCCTCCACAGCGCCTTCCGCGCCGCCCTCCCCGGCGGCCAGGCCGGCGAGCAGCGGCAGCTCCACCTCGCGCAGCCGCAGCAGGCCGACCCGGCGGACGGCCCGCAGCTCCTCCAGCAGGTCGGCGCGGTCGGGGACGAAACTGTCCGGCATGGCCCCAACGATCGCACCGAGCAAGCCCGTTCACAAGGTCACTGCTCCAGCGGCCGGCTCACCCCCCGACCCTGACCCGAGGCCGCGCCTGAGCGCCGGTCCGCCCCCGCGCGGCCGCGCCGGCCGTACGGGCCCGGGCCTCGCGGCGCCCGGGCAGGCACCACTCCAGCAGGGGTGCCACGCTCCCGTGCAGTTCGGGCTCCGACGCGCCCTCCGGGCCGTCCGCCATGACCGCCGCCGTGAGGAAGAACCGCACCTCGCCGAATTCGTGACGCATGTTGCGGACCAGGTCGCCCAGCCCCAGTTTCTCCGTCAGCCAGGCCTCCACCTCCTCGCTGCCGTGCGGGCGGTCCCAACCGGCGGGCGAGTCCAGGACCTGCTCCAGCACGTCCAGCTTGCTGACCGCGACCGCCAGCCGGCAGCGCCGCAACGGCACCTCCATCGCCTGCATCGCCGAGATCGCCGGGGCGAAGGCCGCGCGGGGTTCCACGTCCGAGGCGAGCGCGCGGTCCAGGCGGTCCCGCTGGCCGGCGTCGAGCAGTTTCCAGAAGTCCGGTACGGCGAGCGGGTCGAGGACGAAGAGGAAGGTCCGGGCGGCCCGCGCGTAGCGGAGGACGTCGGTGTCCTCCCGGCTGACGAAGCGCTCCCCGGCGGCGTCGAACAGGTGCAGCAGGCGGGGAGGCCTGCCCCGGTCGAGCAGCACCGAGTAGCCTCGGCCCACCTCGCGCCGGGTGGCGCGGGGGTGGCCGCTGATCTCCAGCACCTCGCGCAGCACCCGGTAGCGCTCCTCGGTCTCGGCGTCGGCGAGCCGGGCGTGCGCGCGGCCGTCCGGGTCGGGCCGTTGGAGCAGCGTCAGGATCGCGGCCATCAGCTGGGTCTTCCCGGCCGCCCGGCCGCCGATCAGCGGCAGCGCGAACTCGGCGAGCCGGCCGGTCTCGGTGCTCAGTTGACGCCCGCAGTTGGCGTGGGTGCAGTAGCCCGGCAGTCGGTAGCGGCCGCCGAGCAGGGTGGTGGGCAGTCGGCGTCCGCAGGCGCACCGGCGGTGCAGCAGGCCGTACCGGCCGGGGCGGAGGTCGGTGTGGCGGCGCCGGCACTCCTCGGCGTCGCACTCGTGGACGGGCAGCCGCACCCGGTCGAAGCAGTGCGGGCAGAGCACGCCCTCATGGAGGTTGCGCAGGCGCAGGGCCACCTGGTCCAGGCCGAACAGCAGGCCCGCGGCGAGCCGGGCGCCGCCCTGGGCCAGCAGGATCAGCAGCCAGTGCAGCAGCATCAGGACGGCGAGCAGCGGCACGCCGAGCGCCAGGCCGGCCACCAGGCCGAGGTAGAGCGCCAGCCCGATCGGGACGG
>NZ_JAFLNG010000979.1 GCF_017427025.1 Streptomyces sp. FH025 | reverse complement strand
GAAGCCGGACGGTGGCGCCGCAGTTGCAGGTGAACTCGGGCTGCGGCCACTGGTCGGAGCGGCCGCAGTGCGGGCAGCGCATGCTCAGCCAGGAGTCCTCCCAGGAGCGGAACCGCACCTGCACCGGCACCCCGCCGCGCAGCAGCGGCACCTTCAGCGAGGCGCCGCACGGACAGGGCAACGAGGGAGGTTCGTACAGGTGCTCGCGGCGGCAGGCGGGGCAGCGGATCGCCCGGGCGCCACCGCCCGTCCCCGGCCCTGGCCGCGCGGGGTCGTGTCCGGTGAAGTCGTCGGGCAGTCCGGCCATCGCGGGCTCCGTCCGTCGGTATCGGGTGGGTGCTTCCCATGCTCCCCGAAACGTCCCGCTCTGGGCGCGGAATGGGGCAATCCTCAGGGACGGATCAGGGGAGGCTGCCCGGTGCGGGTGGCGCCGAACCCTTCGCAGGGAGGATGCGACAGGGAGGACACGCGGTCGGCGTGCGGAACGGTGAGCGGTCGGCGTGCGGAGGACGCGCGGTCGGCGTGCGGAACGGTGAGCGGTCGGCGTGCGGAGGACATGCGGTCGGCGTACGGAACGGCCTGCGGGCGATCCTCAGCCCGCCGACCAGCGGGCCAGGTCGGCGGGGGTGTCCAGGTCGTCCGGCACGGCGACGTCCGCGCACTCGACCAGGACGAGGTCGGCGGCGTGCGCCGCCAGCAGGGCGCGGGCCCCGGAGTCGCCCCGGGCGCCCTCGGCCGCCTCGGCGAAGTGCCGGGCGCCGATCAGCACCGGGTGCCCGCGCCGCCCGCCGTAGGCCGCCGCGGCCAGTTCGGCGCCCGCCCGGTGCGCGGCCAGCAGCCGGGCCACCGCGGCCGGGGTGACGCCCGGGGTGTCCACCAGCATCACCAGCACCGCCGGGGCCCCCGCCGGCAGAGCGGCCAGCCCGGCGCGCAGCGAGGAGCCCATGCCTTGCGCCCAGTCCGGGTTGGCCACCAGCCGGCAGCCCGGCAGGTGCGCCTTGGACCGCACCCGGTCGCGCTCCGCGCCCAGCACCACCGTCACGTCCGGGCAGCCGCCGGCCCGTACGGTGGCCACCGCGTGCTCCACCAGCGGCCGGCCCGCGTAGCGGATCAGCGCCTTGGGCCGCCCGCCGAGGCGGCGGCCCCCTCCGGCGGCGAGGACCAGGGCGACCGGGGTGGACCGGCTGAGGTTCCGCATGCGCCCAGGGTGCCCGGTGCGGACGGCGAGCGCAGCACCCGGCGGGGCTGCGCGACCTGGCGGAGTGTGAGCTTCGACATGCTCCTTGGCCCGGCCGTGGCGTCGGCTTGACCTGCTCTTGGGCGGCTGGTCTGCTGGTTCGCCGTCAACCCACCCCTGACTCCGGGAGCTCTCCGTGCCCGCCCGCCGTACCTGGCTGTCCGCCGCCTCCGTCTTCCTGATATGCGTGCTCGCGCTGGTCGGCTGGCTGGTGGAAGGCCGCGACCACAAGTCGACCGGCGGCTCCGCCGCACCCGCCGGGGGCGTGGGCACCAGCCCGTTGCAGAACCCGGACGGCACCAAGCCGGGCCTCGCGCCGCTGACCACCCCCGAGGACCGGAAGGCCGGCCGGGACCTCATCGCCAAGGTCACCACCGCCCCCGTCGGCACCAAGGACGGCTACGACCGCAACGAGTTCGGCCCCGCCTGGACCGACAACGTCGACGGCGTCCCGCTCGGCCACAACAACTGCGATACCCGCAACGACCTGCTCGCCCGGGACGGCACCGCCGTCGAGCGCAAGGACGGCTCGAACTGCGTGGTCACCTCGATGAGCATCTACGACCCGTACACCGGCAAGACCGTCGACTGGACCAAGCAGCAGGCCACCAAGATCCAGATCGACCACGTGATGCCGCTCTCCTACGACTGGCAGATGGGCGCCAGCAAGTGGGACAAGGCCAAGCGGGTCCAGATCGCCAACGACCCGCTCAACCTGATCCCCGCCGACGGCTCGCAGAACGCCTCCAAGGGCGACTCCGGCCCGGCCACCTGGCTGCCCGCCAACACCGACATCCGCTGCTCCTACGCCGTGCGCTTCGCCCAGGTCTCGCTGAAGTACCAGCTGCCGGTCACCGAGGCGGACAAGAAGGCCATGCTGCAGCAGTGCGACGGCTGACGAACCGTTTCGCCTGAGACCTGGGCGACGGGCGCGATGTGCCCCGGG
>NZ_JAFLNG010000978.1 GCF_017427025.1 Streptomyces sp. FH025 | reverse complement strand
CGTGCGGGCGGAGCCTCCGCCAGGGTGCGCAGCCGCCGTGTGGTGGGCCAGTGCCGGCGCGCCGCGTCCCGGGCCCGTACGGGCACGTCCAGCAGCATGCCGAGGAGGTACTCGAAGCTGTTCACCGGCCGGGGATCCCCTCTCGCGCGTGTCGTCGCCCCAGAGCTTGGCGCGCCCGTGCCCCGGCCCGCAATCGGCTTGCGTGACCCGGCCCGCAGCTCAGCCGAGCGCCCCCACCATCGCCCGGACGGCGCAGGGCCGGCCCGGCAGGTCGGCGCCGTCCGCCCACTGGTCCACCGCCCCCGCCGGCGCCAGGGCCCGCGCGAAGCGGTCGGCGCGCATCACCAGGTAGGGGCGGCGGATGCGGATGACGCGTTCCTGCCCCGGCATGCGGTGGGGCTCCCCTTCTGTGCCGGGGGTCGAGTTACGCGGGGAACTCGCCATCCCGGACGGCGGCGATGAAGGATTCCCAGGCGGAGGTCGGGAAGACGAGGGCCGGGCCGTGCGGGTCCTTGGAGTCACGGACCGGGACGGCGCTGGGGAGGGATGCGAGGGCCACCTCGATGCAGTCGCCGCCGTTGGGAGCGCTGTAGCTGCTCTTGCGCCAGGTCAACACAGTCAGTTCCTCAAAGGTCTCTACGCCGGGAAGTCGCCCTCGCGGACGGCCGTCACGAAGGCTTCCCAAGCGGAGGCGGGGAAGACGAGGGCGGGGCCGTGCGGGTCCTTGGAGTCACGCACTGGGACTGCGCCGGGGAGGGATGCGAGGGCCACCTCGATGCAGTCGCCGCCGTCCGGGCCGCTGTAGCTGCTCTTGCGCCAGGCCAGCGTCATGCCGGGAACTCGCCATCCCGGACGGCGGCGATGAAGGATTCCCAGGCGGAGGCCGGGAAGACGAGGGTCGGGCCGTGCGGGTCCTTGGAGTCACGCACCGGGACTGCGCCGGGGAGGGATGCGAGGGCCACCTCGACGCACTCGCCGCCGTTGTCTCCGCTGTAGCTGCTCTTGCGCCAGGTCAACACAGCCAGCTCCTTGGAAGGTCTATGCCGGGAAGTCGCCCTCGCGGACGGCCGTCACGAAGGCTTCCCAGGCGGAGGCCGGGAAAACGAGGGTCGGGCCGTGCGGGTCCTTGGAGTCACGCACTGGGACTGCGCTGGGGAGGGATGCGAGGGCCACCTCGATGCAGTCGCCGCCGTTGCTTCCGCTGTAGCTGCTCTTGCGCCAGGCGGTCGCGTCGAGCTCGTTCCTCGTCATTCCTGAACCCTTCCAGCGCATCTGTGATCAGCGCGAGCGAGTCGACCACGGACAGTGCCTCGCCGTGGAGCAGATCATAGCTGCGGCGGTGTCGTGCCACGAACGCCGGATCGTCGCTGGAATGGCCTCGATCGAGGCTCTCTGAGTACACGCTGGTGTGACCGTCCGGCATCTCCAACATCACCATGGACTTGTCCATGTTGGCCGGTCGGCGTGCGAATGGCACGACCTGGACGATGACGTTCGGGAGTTCGGAAACAGCCAGCAAGTGCTCCATCTGGCGCCTCATCACACCAGGGCCGCCGATGACAGACCGGATGGCGCTTTCGTCCAGGATCACCAGCAGAAGCGGCCCATCCGGCTCCAAGAACCGCCTCTGCCTCGCCAGTCGAGCCGCCGTCCGCTCCTCTATCAACTCGGGCTTTCCGGCGGCATCGCTGGCTCCAAGAACCACTTCAGCGTATTCACGGCACTGCAACAGCCCGTGCACGACGGCCAACTGGAAGATCCTCGCGGCCAGAGCCTCGGCTTCCATGTCCGCATGACCCTGGAACCAGTCCGGGTGTTCGATCGAAGCTTCCCAGTCCACCCGGTCCCAGAGACGTTTGAGCGCGCCGCCAGTCCTGAGCAGTTCATCCGCGCGTTCCACCATCTCCGGTGGCATCCGCCGCTGACCGCTCTCGTAGCGCGTGACGGTCACCCGGTCGCAGTGCAGGAGCTTGGCCAGATCCCCCTGCTTGTAGCCGGCCAATTCCCGGTAGAACCGCAGCTCTTCGCCGAACATCACGGCCGAACTGGCCGTGAGTTCCACCCTGAGTCGCCTGTGTGCCATGCCAGACCCCTTCACGTACCGCGTGTGACCGGTACCTGATTTCGGCCATCACCGTACCCCCACGACCCGATCATTGATACCGGAAAGCGATCTGTCGCATG
>NZ_JAFLNG010000977.1 GCF_017427025.1 Streptomyces sp. FH025 | reverse complement strand
ACCGCGACGATCCGGTGGTGTCGGTGCCGACCGTCGGGCCGCTGCCGGTTCAGTCCGTCGATCCGAGCGACGCCGTCGCCTCGCCCGGGGCCTTCGTGCCGGGCGGTACGGACACCCCGTCGGCACCCGGGTCGGCCTCCGCTTCGGCCTCCGTTTCGGCACCCGCTTCGGCTTCGACCTCGATGCCCGGGACGGGTGGGCCGAGCGTGGTGCCGGCCGCGTTCCTCGGCACCTGGAGCGGGGAGATGGTCACCGACAAGGGCCTGCCCGGCGGCACCACGACGCTCACCGTCCGCCCGGCGGCGATCGGCCAGGAGGCCACCACCAGCCGCAACGCCGTCTCCGGCCTGATCTCGATCAGCTGCGAGGGCGCCTGGACGCTCAAGTCCGTCTCCGACACCAGGCTGGTGTTCCGGTCCAGGCTGGTCCGCTCCTCGATGCCCGGGGTCTGCACCGGCGGTGCCGACGCGGAGACCCTCACCCTGCAGGCCGACGGGACGATCCGCTTCACCTCCGCCGACCCGGCGGCCGGGAACCCGGCCGGCACGATGCGCAAGGTGACCGGGGCGGCGGGCTGAGGCGGGCCGTCGGGAGCGGTGGTCCGGCGGCGCCGGGAGCGGTGGTCCGGAGGCAGGGGAAGGCGGTCCGGAAGCGCAGCTCAGCGGGCTGACGCGGGCGCCCGAAAGGCCTGGCGTAGGCTGGTTCGGCCGTACCCGAGTAGCACTTGAGAGAGAGAAGGCCGCCAGGTGACCGAGCTCGCAGCGACCACCCTCGATGCGTCCAGCACCGACCTGCAGGCCGTGCTCGACCGGGCCGCCGCCGGCGGCCGGATCACCCCGGAGGAGGCGCTGGAGCTCTACCGCTCGGCGCCGCTGCACGCTCTCGGCTCCGCCGCCGACGCGGTGCGCCGCCGTCGCTACGCCGGTACCGAGCACATCGCGACGTACATCATCGAGCGCAACATCAACTACACCAACGTCTGCGTGACGGCGTGCAAGTTCTGCGCCTTCTACGTGCCGCCGAAGAGCGACAAGGGCTGGTCGCGCGAGCTCGACGAGATCCTGCGCCGCTGCGCCGAGACGGTCGAGCTGGGCGGCACCCAGATCATGTTCCAGGGCGGCCACCACCCCGACTACGGCGTGGAGTACTACGAGCGCGCGTTCTCGGCGATCAAGGCCGAGTTCCCGCAGCTGGTGATCCACTCGCTGGGCGCCTCCGAGGTCGAGCACATGTCCCGGATCTCGGGTGTCTCCATCGAGGAGGCCATCACCCGGATCCACAAGGCGGGCCTGGACTCCTTCGCCGGCGCCGGCGCCGAGCTGCTGCCGGAGCGCCCGCGCAAGGCGATCGCCCCGCTGAAGGAGTCGGGCGAGCGCTGGCTGGAGATCATGGAGGCCGCGCACGGCCTCGGCGTCGAGTCCACCTCCACCATGCTGATGGGCACCGGCGAGACCAACGCCGAGCGGATCGAGCACCTGCGGATGATCCGCGACGTGCAGGACCGCACCGGCGGCTTCCGGGCCTTCATCCCGTACACCTACCAGCCGCAGAACAACCACCTGAAGGGCTCGACCCAGGCCACGGTCTTCGAGTACCTGCGGATGATCGCGATCGCCCGCCTGTTCCTCGACAACGTCGCCCACATCCAGGGCTCCTGGCTCACCACCGGCAAGGAGGCCGGTCAGCTGTCGCTGCACTACGGCGCGGACGACCTCGGCTCGGTCATGCTGGAGGAGAACGTCGTCTCGGCGGCCGGTGCCAAGCACCGCTCCAACCTCACCGAGCTGATCCACCTCATCCGCGCCGCCGACCGCGTCCCGGCGCAGCGCTCGACCACGTACGAGCACCTGAGGGTGCTGGACGACCCGGCCAACGACCCGGTCGACCCGCGGGTCGCCTCGCACATCGCCTCCACGGCGATCGAGGGCGGCACGGCGCACCCCGAGCTGAAGATCCTGGACAACTGAGTCCGGGTGCCACCGTGTTGACCCTGCACCGGGCGGCCCTCGTGCTGCCCGATCCGGCCGAGCCCACCGCCCCGTCCTTCGCCGACGGGGCGGTGGTGGTGCGCGGCGAGCGGGTCGAGGCCGTCGGGCCGTACGCGGAGCTGGTGGCGGCGCACCCGGCGGCACGGGTGCGGGACTGGGGTGCGGCGGTGCTCACTCCCGGGCTGCGGAACCCTTGCGGGCA
>NZ_JAFLNG010000976.1 GCF_017427025.1 Streptomyces sp. FH025 | reverse complement strand
CGGCCGTCGGCGAGCTGGGCGTCCAGCCAGTCCAGGGGCCGACGTCCGGTGGCAGCGCGTAGCGGTGGGGCCACGGGCTGGGCCCGGGGCGGAGCGCCGGGTCGGGGGTGCAGAGGATCAGCCGGGCCTTGCGGACGGCGAGCGAGGTGCGGGTCGGGCCCAGGAGGCGCTCGAAGAGTTCCAGGGTGGAGGTGTGGATCTCGGTGACCATGCCGGTGCCGAGCACCACCGTGCCGGGGTGGAGCGCGGGGGCGAGCCGGTGCAGCTGGTCCTCCAGCAGGGCCAGGCTCTTGGGCACGCGCACCAGCAGGACGTCGATCGGCGCGGGCGGCTCGTCACGGGTGGTGAGCAGCCTGGCCTCGTCCACGGCGGCGCCGGCCCGGGCGAGGTTCTCGCGGGTGGCCTGCCGGCCGAGGTGGGAATCGGTGATCTGCACCGGCTCGTACGGCGCGAGCGCGGTGGTCAGGGCGCCCCAGCGGTCCCCCAGGACGGCGATCCGGCGGCCGGCCAGCTCGGTGGCGCAGCCGGCGGCACTGTCCGTCTGGCCTGCGAGGTGTCGCAGCAGGTACTCGTCGGAGGCGTCCCAGGCCCGCAGCCGCTCGCGCGGGTCCGCCGGGAAGCGGGTGAGGTCGAAGGTGCCCCACGGGGTGGTGAACGGGGTCGCGGCGGCGGGCGTGCTCTCGGGATTCATCGTGTTCTCAGGCTATCCGAAGGCTCCGTGGAGAAGTCACGGACGGATACTGGAAGGGCCCGGCCGAGAGGGGTGAGGGCGATGGACTGGAAGCTCGAAGTTGTGGTGATCCCGGTAGCCGACGTGGACCGGGCGAAGCTCTTCTACGAGGAGCAGGCCGGCTTCACGGTCGACCACGACACCCGGCTGCGCGACGGTGTCCGGGTGGTCCAGCTGACTCCCCCGGGATCGGCCTGCTCGATCGTGGTGGGCACCGGGGTGATCAGTTCGGCCCCCGGATCGGTGAAGGGGCTCCAGCTGGCGGTCCCGGACATCGAGAAGGCGCACGCCGAACTCGCGGCGCGGGGCGTGGCGGTCAGCCCGGTTCAGCACTTCGTGGCGGGGTCGCGGGTGGACGGGCACGGCGAGGCGTGGAACAACTTCGTGTTCTTCAACGACCCGGACGGCAACGGCTGGGCGGTCCAAGAGGTGCCGTCCGCCGCGTAGGCCGCGCCGACGCCCCGGGTAGGCTCCGAGGATGGCTGAGGACGAGGGAAGCGTGCGGGTGGACGCCTGGATCTGGTCGGTCCGGCTGGCCAAGACGCGGTCGCTGGCGGCCGCGGCCTGCAAGGCCGGTCACGTCCGGGTGAACGGCGAACGCGCCAAGCCCGCGCAGACGCTGAAGCCCGGGGACGAGGTGCGGGTCCGCGAGGAGGGGTACGAACGGGTCGTCGTGGTGCGCAAGCTGATCCGCAAGCGGGTCGGCGCGGCGGTGGCGGCGGAGTGCCTGACCGACAACAGCCCGCCGCGCCCACCGCGCGAGTTCGTGGCGCCGGCCTTCGAGCGGGACCGCGGCGCCGGACGCCCGACCAAGCGGGAGCGCCGCGAACTGGACCAGCTGCGCGGGCGGTGACCGGGTGGTCACCCGGCCGAGTCGGTGAGCACCTTGGCGAGGAAGGCGTCCAGGTTGCCCACCGTACGGTCGATCTGCCGCTCCAGCGGCAGCGATTCGTCGGGCCGGGTGACCAGGGTGGACTTCTTCAGGCCGCGGACGTAGAGCGAGCAGGCGAGGTCGGCGCAGATGTACGTGCCGACCGTGTTGCCCTCCCGCCCGGCCGCCCCGGCCCGCCGGGCGGCCAGCAGCGCGACCCCCGACCCCGCGTGCGCGGTGATGCACAGCGAGCACACGTTGGTCTTGGTCAGGCTGCGCCGGATCACCGGCGAGCGCATCGTCACCCCGACCAGCTCGCCCCCGTACGGCGCCACCAGGTACGCCCGGTCCGGCGCGCCCTGGTCCCGCCACCCGAGGAAGTCCAGGCTCTGCCACGGCAGTTCGGCCAGCCCTCGGGGCAGGTTGAGCCGACGGGCCTCGCCCTTCGAACAGTTGACGAAGGACGCGCGGATCTCGGGTTCGGTCAGGGCTTCCATGCCGCGGAAGCTAACACCGCCCGCCGGACCGTGTCGCGTCAATTTCCCCCGCTGTGCACCGGATGTGCTTCCCCGGGGTGGCGAGTGATCGTCA
>NZ_JAFLNG010000975.1 GCF_017427025.1 Streptomyces sp. FH025 | reverse complement strand
CGCACGGGCAGAACGGCTTCCCCGGCGGATTCCCGGGCGGGTTCGGCGGCGGTTCCGGCGACGGATCCGGCAACGGCTCCGACGGATCCGGCAGGGGCGACGGCACCGGCGGCCGCCACGAGCGCGGTTCGGGCGCCGCCCCCGGCACCAACGGCGGCTTCCCCGGCGCCCAGGACCCCGAGGGCAGGGGCCCGGGCGCCCAGGACCCCGAGGGCCCCGGCGGCATGGGCGGCGGCATGGGCGGCCTGCTCGAAGGCGCCAAGGTGAGCGACGAGGCCGCGTCCCTGCTCGAGGAGAACGCCGACCAGTACACCTGGGCGGCTGCCACCACCGGCTCGCAGAACGCCGCGAGCTACCAACTCGCCACCGGGAAGCCGGTGATGGCCCTCGGCGGCTTCAACGGCACCGACCCGTCGCTCAGCCTGGCCGGCTTCCAGAAGTACGTCGAGGACGGCAAGGTGCACTGGTTCATCGCCGGCGGCTCCCACCGGGGCTTCGGCGGTGCGAGCGGCGAGGGCGGCGAGGGCGGGCAGGAGAACGATTCCGCCCGGATCGAGGCCTGGGTGACCGGCCACTTCACCGCCAAGACGGTCGGCGGCACCACGTTCTACGACCTGACGGCCCCGAAGTCCTGAGCCGACGACCAGGCTTCCGACTACCGAGGGGGCGTGCCGCGTTCGCGCGGCACGCCCCCTCGATGTCGTCCTCAGTCGGACGGGCAGCGCGTCCCGGCCGCCGGCATCCGGCCGTCCACCAGGAACGCCGCGACGGCGTCGCGCACGCACTCGCTCTTGTCGTACGCGGTGTGCCCGTCGCCCTCGCGGGTGAGCAGCACACCGTGCTCCAGCCCGGCCGCCATCCGCTGCGCCCACGGGTAGGGGGTGACCGGGTCCCCGGTGGAGCCGACCACCAGGATCGGCGCACTGCCGGGCGCCTTCACCGTGTGCGGCCGCTCGGGCGAACGGTACGGCCAGGGGCGGCAGTCCGGGGTGAACAGGGTGCCCCGGGGGTCGTGCCGGGTGGTCAGCGGGGCGTGGGCGGAGAGGTCGGCGAGGGCCGCGCGCAGGTCCGCGTCGGTGGGTGCCATCGGGGCGTCCGCGCAGTGGATGGCCGCGAAGGCGTCCCAGCGGCTGTCGTAGTGGCCCTCCTCGTCGCGGTCGACGGCGCCGTCGGCGAGCCTGAGCAGTTCGTCGGCCTCACCGCGCCCGATGGCCAGGTCGAGGGCGCCGCGCAGCCGCGGCCAGGAGCGGTGGCCGTCGGCGAGCACGTCGAGGACGCCGGCCCAGGCGAGCGCGGCGGTGACCTCGCGGCCGTCGCCGGCGCGCAGCGGGCGGTCCTTGAGGCCGTCGAGGAAGTCGGCGAGCCGCTTGGGGGCGGCGGCCGGGTCGGTGCCGAGGGGGCAGGAGTCGCCGTCGGCGGCACAGGCGGTGGCGTAGGCGCGGAACGCGGCCTCGGTGGCGGCGGCCTGTTCGGCGTTGAGGCGCACCAGGTCGGTGCTGCGCTCGACGGCGCCGTCGAGGACGAGGCGGCCGGTGCGGTCGGGGAACTCCTCGGCGTAGAGGGCGCCGAGGTAGGTGCCGTAGGAGAGGCCGAGGAAGTCGAGCCGGCGCTCGCCGAGGGCGCCGCGCAGCACGTCGAGGTCACGGGCGCTGTCGCGGGTGCCCAGGTGCGGGAGGAGGTCGGCGTTCCGGGTGCGGCAGCCGTCGGCGAGGACCCGGCCGTGGTCGTAGGACAGGTCGTCGGTGCCGTTCCAGTCGTCGCGGGTGCGGTCGTCCAGGCAGTCGACGGGGATGGTGGCGCCGGCGCCGCGCGGGTCGAAGCCGACCAGGTCGAAGTGGTCGTGCAGCGCTCCCTGGTAGCTCCGCCAGCCCCAACGGACCATGCCGACGCCGGAGTTGCCGGGGCCGCCGGGGTTGAGCACGAGGGAGCCGGTCCGGGCGCCGGGGTCGGCGGCGGGCAGGCGGGCGAGGGCCACCTCGATGGTCCGGCCGCCGGGGTCGGCGTAGTCCAGCGGGACCTTGAGGGTGGCGCACTGGACGGTCGGCCCGTCGCTCTCGGCTCCGGACTGGTCGGGGCAGGGGGTCCAGTCGATCCGCTGGTCGTAGAAGGCGCGCAGGGCCGGGGAGGCGGTGTCGGCGACCCGGTCCGCGAGCGGCGGGCGGGTCGCCGGGGTGCCCGGGCCGCCGGGGCGGCTC
>NZ_JAFLNG010000974.1 GCF_017427025.1 Streptomyces sp. FH025 | reverse complement strand
CGCCCTGCGCAGCCCGATCCGGTCGCTGTTCCAGGATCGCCACACCCGCTACCTGGAGCACCTCGCCGACGCCTTCCGGCAGCGCCGCTGGGAGGACGCCCTGCGCGACGCCGTCCAGCTCTCCGGAGCCGACGGCCCGGTGTCGCTGCGCCTGCCCGAGCGGTTCACCGGCGCGCTGCGGCCCAGCCCGCAGGAACCCGGCCGTGCGGCGACGTTCTCGCCCATCAGCGGCCCGTCCACGCGCCGGCTGCTGACCGACCTCTACCGCGAGGCCGCCGAGGCGCTGGAGCGCGAGGGGCGGATCGACGAGGCCGCGTACGTGCTCGCCGACCTGCTGGCCGCGCCCGCCGAAGCCGTCGCCCTGCTGGACCGGCACGGCCGCACCGCCCAGGCCGCCGAACTCGCCGAGGGGCGGGCACTGGCACCGGAGCTGGTCGTCCGGCTCTGGTGGCGGGCCGGGCAGCGCGACCGGGCGGTGCGGATCGCCCTCCTGCGCGGCGCCTTCGCCACCGCCGTCGAGCGGCTCGGCGCGAGCGACCCGGAGGCCGCCCGGGAGCTGCGCGCGGCCTGGGCGGACCAGCTCCGCCGGGCGGGCGACCGGATGGGCGCGGTCGAGGCCGCGTGGCCGGACGAGACGCTGCGGCCGGGCCTCGTCGGCGACCTGCGGGAGGCCGTGGACCTGGGCGGGTCGGCTCGCGGGCGGGCCCTGGTCCACCTGCTGGCCCTCGGTGAGGACGCGGCGGAACCGGCCCGGGCGGCCCTCGCCGGGGAGCGACAGGGCGCCGAATTCGCCGCCACCGTCACGGCGCTGGCCGAACTGTGCTGCGCCGATCCCGCGCTCGACCGCGAACTCGCCACCGTCGCCGTGCGCGCCCTGGTCCGTACCCGCGGGCCGGCCCCGGGCCGCGGCGCTCGCGCCCGGCTGCTGAAGCGGGCGGACCCGCTGGCCGCCGCCGACCTGCCGCGGCCCCGCGCCGCCGGCCGGGGCTCCGCCCTCGCCGTCACCGCCACCGACCGCCCCGGCACCCTGCCGGTGCTGGACGCGGCCCGGCTGGACTCCGGCACGGTGCTGGTGGCCTGCGGCCAGGCGGGCGTCCGGCTGCTCGGCCCGGACGGCCGCACCCGGGCCCGCTGGGACGTGCCCGCCGACCGGCTGGTCCTCGCCGACCACGGCGGCACCGCCCTGCTGGTCGCCCGTTACGGTGAGGTCCGCGAGCTGTCCCGGCTCGACCTCGTCACCCGCCGGGTCGAGCACTGGACGGCCCTGCGGGCGCGCCGGATCGTTCCCTCCTACGACGGACGACACCTGCTCACCGTCGACCAGGACGGCCTCGCCGTGCTGGACACGCTCACCGCCCGCCCGACCGTCGTCCACCGCGAACTCGGCGGGGACCAGCGGGTGTTGGGCCGGATCGCCCGCACCCCCGACAGCTGCGCGGCCATCGTGCACACCCGGGCCGGCGGCCACACCGTCGAGATGACCGAGCTGTGGCGCTGGGACCAGCCGGGGTGGGAGCTGCGTGCCCGCCCGCCGGTGGACCCGGCCGCCGTCGGACGCGGGGTGGCGCTCGCGGACGGGCGGCTGCTGTCCGTCGCGCCGGGCGAGGACTCGGGGCGCAGCGTGCTGCGCTGGACCGGCGAGGAGAAGGCTGAGCAGACCGTCGCCGGACCGGTCACGCTCTCCGCCGACGGCGCCCACTGGGCGTACACCGCACCCTCCGAGGCCGGTCTGCGCGTCACCGTCGGGGGAGCGTCGGGAACCGCCTTCACCGCGCTCGTGCCCGGGGCGGACGACCCGGCGGTGGGCCTGCGGTGGCACGGCGGGGCGCTGACCTGCTGGCACCGCAGCGGGCGGGTGCTCGCGGTCTCCGAGGACGGAACGGAGCTGCTGGCCGACCTGCGGGTCACGGCGGGCTGAGGGTCAGGCGGGCCTGAGGTAGGCGTCGAGGAGGGTGGCCGCGGTGAGCATCGCCAGGCCCCGGGCGGTGAGGCGACGCTGCCAGTCGTCGAGCGCCCCGGCGAGGCTGTCGGTGCCGCCCGCCGTGCGGACCTGGCGGACCACGGCGGCGATGTGGTCCAGCAGGTAGCCGCCTCGCCGGAGCAGGTGGGCGAGTTCGGCGTCGCGGACGTCGTCGGCGCGGTAGACGCGGTGGCCGGTGGCGCGGTCGCGGGCCGGGGAGAGGATGCCGGCCTGCTCCCAGC
>NZ_JAFLNG010000973.1 GCF_017427025.1 Streptomyces sp. FH025 | reverse complement strand
GGGCCACCTCGACGGTGACCTCGGTGGCCCGCGGGGCGTGCCGACGGATGTTGGTGAGGGCCTCCAGGACGACGGCGTAGGCGGTGGCCTGCGCCTCGGGGACGAGCAACCCGACGGCCCCGGGGTCCAGATCGACGGTGGCGCGCTGGCCGCCCGTGCTGCCGAAGCGGGCGACCAGCTCCGGCAGGTCGGCCAGGCCGAGCCGCCGAGTGGTCGCCCCGGTGCCCTGGTCGCCGTGATCGCCTTGCGGGTCACGCAGCGCACCGACCATCTCGTCCATCGAGTCGAGCGCCCGCAGCCCCGCCTCCTCCAGGCGGCGCAGCAAAGCAGCGGTCTCCTCCGGCTCCTGGCCCGGGAGTTGGCCGGCCTGGGCCTCCAGCACGATGCCGGTGATCTCGTGGGCGACGAAGTCGTGCAGGCCACGGGCCACTTCGAGCCGCTGCTCGCGCCGCGCCCGCGCGACCGCGCGTTCCCGGCGCGCGTCCAGGACCCTCAGGTAGAGGCTCGCCCCCGCGACCCCGAGCGCAGGCAACAGGGAGAGCAGCACGCCGAACACCGGTCCGGCCGAGCCGCCCTGGGGCGTCCGCAGGGCGAACCGCAGCGGCAGCACGACGGTGGCGAGCCCGACCAGCGCGCCGACCGGCCCGGCCCAGCGGTCGGGCAGTCGGCGGGTGGCGCGGAAGAGCACCCCGAGCAGGGCCAGCCACTCGAAGGGCATCCAGAAGGCGGGCAGCCGGTACGGCCCGGGGTAGAGCAGGTCGACCAGCAGCGAGAGGCCTGCCGCCACCGTGGCCGCCGTACCGAGCGTGATCCGCCCGCCGGGCCAGGGCAGCAGCGCCACCACCACCGTGAGCGCGGCGGTCACGGCGAGCAGCACGGCGGCGCCGCGCGCCCCCGGCTGCGCGAGCACGACGGGCGCCAGCAGGGCGAGCGCGGCGACGGCGGCGAGCGGCCGGCGGAACCGGGCAGGGCGGAGCGGAGGATCGGTGCGCACACCGCCGAGCCTAGGGCGTGCCTTGTGGGTCCTTTCCGGGTCACCCTCCCGGGGGAGGCGGCCTCCTCCCGGCGGCGGACGCAACTCCGTTCCCCAGGGGGAGGATCGACCGGAGGCGCGGGAGCAGACTCTTGGACGGGGTCCGGTGCGCCGGTGCCGGAGGTCGGGGCGCGGTACCGTTCGGGAGCATGATCGGCATACGGTCGTGCATGTACCCGATCGGTGTCCGCCCTCGCCCTCGGAGGCCCGCCTTGCCGCCCCAGCACCACCGCCCGTCCGTCGCCGGGTCGACCGAACGTGGCGCGGGGTCCAACGGCCTCACAGGGGAGGGTCGTTGAACTCCGCGCCCGAACAGCGCCCGGTGGGCGGTGGCCCGGTGGGGGCTCGCCCGGTGGACTACGGCCGGCTCGCCGCCGTCGGGCCGTACTTCGCGCTGGACGGCTCCGAGGGCGACGCCCCGCCGCCGGGCTTCCGACCGCTGCCGGAGCTGTACGGCACCGGGCCGGACGCCCCGCTCGCCGGGCGGATCCGGGTGGTGGCGCAGCGGCTGGGCACGGCCGAACCCCGGGTCGCGGCCTCGATCCTGCACCTCGGGCTGGCCGCCCGCTTCTGGTCGGTGGGCCTCGGCGCCGCCGTCCTGCTGGGGACGGTCCCGACGCTGGAGCGCGCCTGGATGCGGATCCCGGACCAGGGCCCGATCGACCTGTGGATTCCGCCTGAGCCGGTGGCCACCCGGCCGCGAGAGCTCGCCGACCAGCTCCACGAGGCCGTCCTGGTGGGACAGTTGGAGCCGCTGGCGGCGGCGGTGCGGGCCGCCGTTCCGCTCTCGGCGCGGCTGCTGCTCGGCAACGCCGCCTCCGCGCTGGCCGGGACGCTGCGGGTGCTGGACGCCCACGCGCCGGGCCCGGCGCGGGAGTTGGTCGCGGAGCTGCTGGACCGGCCGCCGCTGGCGGGCTCCGGCACGCTGCGCACCGGGCCGCGCGGTACGGCCTTCCGGCGGACGAGTTGCTGCCTCTACTACCGGATCGGGCCGGGTGCGGGGCTGTGCGGGGACTGCTGTTTCAGCCGGCCGCCGACCAGCCGGCCTCCGATGCCCGGGAAGGCCGCCGGCGAACGGAAGAGCTAATACCTTCGTAAATGTAGGTCATATCCGGAACGTCGCCTCCGGAGCCCCGACCACCACCTCCCAGTCCACCGCCCCCGACGGCA
>NZ_JAFLNG010000972.1 GCF_017427025.1 Streptomyces sp. FH025 | reverse complement strand
GCTCGACGGAAGCGACGGAACCGCGCTCGCCGCGCGGGGAGGTGTCGCCGAGCGCCGCCGCGAGCGGCCGGTACGCCTCGACGGTCTCGGTCGCCGGCCAGAGCCGCTCCGCGATGGCGGCGGGATCGGTGAATCCCGGGCCGGTCAGGCGGGTGGCCTCCGCCGCGATCAGGTAGGAGCCGACGGTCGCCTCCGAGGTCTCGGTGACGAGCTCCTCCAGGAGGTCGTGCGGGCTGACGTACGCGCCGGGCGCGAGTGGGGCGCCGCCGAGTCGGGTCAGCGCGGCGCGCAGGGCGTCGCGCTCCGGCCGGTGCTGCTCGGGGACGGAGAAGGTGTACAGCCGCCAGAGGCCGTCCCAGGGGGCGAGCCCGGCGTCCTGTGCGTAGGCGAGCGCGATGTGGCGGACGTCCAGGTCGGTGCGGAGCCGGCCCGCGTCGGTCAGCACGAGGCGGCCCTTCCGGCCCCGCCCCTCCTGTCGCAGGACGCCCGCCGCCTCCAGCCGGCGGATCGCCAGTCGTACCGGCTGGTCCGCCAGGCCGGCCGCCGCGGCGACGTCGTAGACGTAGTCGAGCGAGGCGGTGCCCCGCGGGTCGAAGCAGGCCTCGACGACCGTCCTCGGCGCGGCTTTGTACTCGGACACGGAGACCTCGGTTCTCGGCGGCGTCCCCCGGTGGGGGCGTCCGGTCACTGTGTCACACGTGAGGAGGGGCGGACCTCGGGGGCTCAGGCGCCCTCCCACGGGTAACCGTGGCGGCGGAAGGCCGAGGAGATGGCGGCCCTCCCGCCCTCGACGTCGTCGTCGAAGAGGACGCGCCCGGCCGGTGACTCGATCCGCACCTTGCCGCCGTGCCGGAAGACGCCGCCGACCTGGTCCCGGGCGATCACGCGGGTGTCGTCGCCCTCGGTGATCGTGATGGTCTCGTCCGAGATGTGCAGGGTGGCGCTGTGGTAGGTGACGAAGAGCCCGACCACGAGACCGGCGAGGGCGAGCAGCGCGGGCCGGCCGATCACCATGGCCGGGGAGTCGAAGGAGCCCAGGAACTTCACGGTGTCCGCGTACGGGATCGGGTGCCTGGCGGCGAACCGGAGGAGCCACGGGACGGCGAAGCCGAGGCCGGCGCCGACCGCGCCGCAGAAGAGCCAGACGACCACTCTGGTGCTCAGGGTCATCCGGAGCTCGGTCACGGCGGACTGGGCGCCGAATTCTTTCGTCATGAATACGACCGTATCAGGTTCGATAGTTCACGGCGATCGGGCCGGCGCCGGTCCGGGCCGAGGCGTCAGCGGGCAGGAGGGCGGTGGGGACGTCAGTGGGGCAGGAGGGCGGTGGGGACGTCGGTGGCGCGGGTGAAGACGGAGACCGGGTACTGGGTGTCGCAGTACTTGTTGCCGGTGGAGACGACACCGATCAGGACGCCGTCGGCGACCAGCGGGCCGCCGGAGTCGCCCTTGCAGACGCTGTCGGTCCGGCCGGGCTTCGGCAGCCCGCAGACCTTGAGGCGCGGGGAGTCGCCGGGAGCGGTGTAGGGCTCGCAACCGGCCAGCGGGGAGACGGCCAGCTCGGCCTGCTTGAGGCGGGTGCCCGGTCCGTCGGCGCCGGTGCGGCCGTAGCCGTAGACGGTGGCCGTCGTGCCCGCCCGGTACAGCTGCTCGTCGCCCGGCCCGGCCACCCGGACGGGCCGCTGCGGCAGCGGGCGGTCCAGGGTGAGCACGGCGGAGTCGTGGTCCAGGCCCGCGGTGTAGCGGGGGTCGAGCGCGAAGGACTTCACCCGGCGGACCTGCCCGGCGGAGGTGGTCAGGTCGGTCCGTCCGGCGATCACCCGCAGGGTGGTCGGGGCGTCCGCCTCGGCGACGCAGTGACCGGCGGTGAGGACCTTGGTGGGTGCGATGAGGGCTCCGGTGCACCACTGCTCGCCGGCCGCGGTCTCCAGCGCCACCACGAACGGGTGTGCCGCGGTGGTGGTGGCGGAGCCGCCGTGCACGGCGGCGGCCGGCGTGGCGGCCACCGCGAGCAGCGCGGCGGCGGCGAAGGGCAGGGACATGTGGCGGAGCGTGGGCTTGCGCACGGGAGGGCTCGTTTCCTGTCGTGGGTGTCGGCGGGGCGCCGACTGCGCTCCGCCGGAGGGAGACTGACCCGGATTCCGTCCCGGCCGCCAGAGGTGACGGAGAGTCCGGGACGGTGGAACGCCGGCGGGCTCCGTGGACT
>NZ_JAFLNG010000971.1 GCF_017427025.1 Streptomyces sp. FH025 | reverse complement strand
GAGGTCGAGCAGCCACTCGGCGCCGAAGGCCGCGTCGGTCCACTCCCGGCCCCAGGCCGTGGTCTGGTCCAGGTACGTGCGGTACTGCGCGACGCGGCTGTCGAGGAGGCCGCGGGTGACGGTGCCGACGGCGGCCGCACCCTCGGGCGTGCCGGCGAGGTCCGACTCGCGGAAGCCCCAGCCCTCCTCGGAGGAGACCTGCCACCAGCGCTCCCGGCCGTCGGCGCTCTGGGCGCTCGCCTCGGTCACGAAGCCGTGCTCGGCGAGCTTGCGCAGGTGGTAGCTGACCAGGGACGGCGCCTGGTCGACCTGTTCGGCGAGCTGGGAGGCGGTCGCGGTGCCCGCGGCGTACAGCAGCCGGTAGAGCTGCATCCGCAGCGGGTTGGTGAACGCCTTCAGGCGGGAGAGGTCGGTGATCCGCTCGGGTTCGGGCTTCGGAGGCATGGTCCAACGGTAGATCCGAAAGAAAAATTGCGCAATAAAACTTTCAGATCTCGTCTCCCGGGCTCCTGCCCCGTTGTGACCGGACATGTTTGTTGGCCAAGGGACTCGCTACTTGGCCACGCCAACCTTCTGACCACAGTCAGTAGTTGTGCCTTGGTGTGCTGGCCGTCGTGTTGGCAGGTGGACTGTCGTGCAACTACTCCCTCCTGAGCGACCTGCGGCCGGACGGTCTCCACGCTTGGTGTCGGACCTGGCTGGCATGCTCTGGCGTCATGGATGCTCAGGGGTTCTGGAAGTTGATCGAGGATGCTCGTCGCAGGGTCCCCGATCCGGTAGATGGGGATGCAGTGACTGCCGAGGCCGCGACCCTGCTTTCCGTCCAGCCGTGCGGCGAGATCATTGCTGCCGATCACGTCCTGCGGGAGCTGTTGGCCCAGTCCTACCGGAACCCGCTGTGGGCCGCCGCCTACCTCATCAACGGCGGGTGTTCCGATGACGCGTTCGACTACTTCCGCGGCTGGCTGATCATGCAGGGCCAAGGTGTGTTCGAGCGTGTCTTGACCGATCCGGACTCGCTGGCAGATCTGCCAGTGATTCGTGCTGCCGCCCCCGACGGGGTGATCGACTGCGAAGCGGCGTTGACCATTTCTTGGAATGCCCACCTCAGGGCGACTGGCGAACAACTTCCCGACGATGCCTTCACGACAGAGTGTCCTGACCTGGACTCCGATTGGGGCTTCGACTTCGGTGATCAAGTCGAGATGAGGCGCCGTTTGCCTCGATTGGCGGCGCTCTACCTGAGCTGATGTGACCTCGTGTTGGCCGCTGCCGAGGAGTGAGAGAAGGTCGCGCGGATCCTGCGGCATCGGGCGGTGAGCGCTCTGGCGACCTGTCACTCGAGCGAGTGAATGTCGCCTCGCCGGGTGTCTCATTCAGGAATTCCCCTTCGGGCGGACATGCTCGGGTGGTGTCGTTGTTCGCGTGAGTAAGCGGACCAGTCCCGGGATCTGCTCGGACGTGTGTGATCTCGCCGAGTTGATAGGCGAGTTCGCCGGCGATGAGAGGCATGCCCGCAGGCTGGCGCTGGATGAGAGCTGGACGCGGCGGTGGGCGACGACCTGGCTGCTGGACGGAGGTCAGGTCGTCTGGCCGGTTCGCGATCTGGGGTCGGTGCCGGTGCTGGACTCGAAGCCGGTGCGCGGGTTCACCCGGCGGGCGAGGCAGCGGCACCGGCCGGGGCTGGAGTTCATGGTCTCCACCGGCCGGCAGCACGGGTTCGAGTCGCTGGAGGAGCGGGACCTGCTGCGGGCGCTGGACTTCGTGCGGGTCCGCGAGGTGCTGCCGTAGCCGTTTCGTCTGGACTTCGAGCACACCGGCGGCCGCTCAACACGAACGTCGCCGGTCGCGGCGCGGACCCGGAAGGCGACGCAGTGCTGACGATCGAGCAGATGGAGCATGTGATCGCGACCTGGGTCGTCGCTCACTTTACCGACCGCAGAAGCTCGTGAACCGGCTCTGAACTGCGACGATTCATAGACTACATGTCCACGACGGCCGGTCAACGTTCTTCGGGTGATCACGAGCACTGGTGACGGCGGTAGCTGTCGTAGGTGTGCAGTACGGTCCTGTCATGGCAGCCAAAATCGATCTGACCCTCGATTGCGCAAACGCACAACTCCTCGCCGATTTCTGGAAGGCGGCACTGGGCTATATCGACGAGCCGCCGCCTGCTCCCTTCAAAACCCGCGAGGAGTGGCTCGCGCAGTTCGAC
>NZ_JAFLNG010000970.1 GCF_017427025.1 Streptomyces sp. FH025 | reverse complement strand
AGCGAGGCGGTCTGCTCGATGGAGAGCCCGGCCCCGAGGTCCTCGGCGAGCACGGTGAGCTGCCGGTGCGCCCACGGCACCTCGGCGGCCACGTCGAGGTCCAGCACCCCGGCCCCGGTCAGCAGCACCGCCGCGAAGGCGAGGTGGCGCAGCATGCCGTCGGAGGCCTGGTCGGCGCCGGTGCGCCCGAGCACGCCCTCGTCGAAGACCGCCAGCACCCGCCGTACACCCCCGCTCTCGCGCTCGGCGAGGGTGAGCCCGAGCAGCGGGTGAGGCGCGGCGGCCTGGACGGCCCGCAGGAGCCGCCCGTACCGGCGCGGGCACTCGTTGCTGAGCCGGTTGACCACGGCCGAGATGTTGGCGGCGTTGGTGCGCAGCCGGGCCTGCGGGTCGGCCCTGGCCCAGCCGCGCATCAGGGCCGGGACGGGGTGCAGCGGGAAGACCTCGCGCAGCGCGGTGAGCAGGTCCTCGGTGGCGGCGAGGACCAGCCGCTCGCCGCCGGAGGAGCCGGCCACCCGCAGCGGCAGCTGTGCGGTGATCATGGTGCCGCTGGGGAACGGCGCCCGGATGTCCCCCTGCCGGGTGTCGTTGTGCCAGCAGACGTTGACGCGTCGGTTGCGCACGTCCTGCTCGCCGGTGTCCACCAGCGTCCGGCCGTCGAGGCTGAGCGACTCCCGGGCGATCCGGGCCGGTCCGTCGGTGCGGATGACGAGGTCGAGCCGGATCCGGCCGCGCGGCGAGCGGACGGTGCAGCCGAGGATGACGGCGTCCCGCCCGTGCGGCACGCACCCGTTGAGGCCGCCGCGGACGGGCGAGGCGAGCGGGCCGGTGCGGTCCGGCAGTCCGTCCAGGGAGTCGGCGATCTCCTCGCCGAGGGCGAGCCGGGACAGCACGGCCAGCGCGTCGAGCGCGTTGGACTTGCCCACCCCGGCCGGCCCGTGCAGCACGGTGAGCGGCGCGAGCGGCAGGACGGCGCGCCGGTACGACTTGAAGGCGGTGAGCCGGAGCTCCTCGACGGTGGGGCGTGGCACGGGCGGACGGTCGGGCCCAGGAGCGCTCTGTCGCGGGTGGGCCAGCCCGACGGGCGCGGTGGCGTCGCGGTTCACCCGTCGGACGTTAGCCCCAGCCCGACCGGGTGAAACGTGCCTGCTCGGCAGATTCATCCCAACGTGGCGACCGCGCCGCACCCCGCTGACCGGGCCCCGGAGGCCCCGCCGGACAGGCCGGCAGCGCTCAGCGCCGGTACCCGGCCACCGTCACCGAGGCGGTCACCTCGACCGGGTCCGGCAGGTCCCCTAGCGCGGCGGCGAGGCGCTCCGGGTCGGTGTGCCAGGCGCTCGGCCCCATGCCGACGACGGTACGGACGTCCTGCGCGGAGAGCCGCAGGGTGAACTCGACCTGCCGCTGCCCGACCGGCGTCAGGTACGGGCCGAGCTTCTCGTCGATCCGGCGCTGCTTCTCCTCGTCCACCGACAGCAGCCCGAGCGCGTCCACGAGTTCGCGCAGGTGGCGGGCGGTGGGCGAGACCAGCAGCAGGGTGCCTCCGGGGCGCAGCACCCGGCGGATCTCGGGGCCGTTGCGCGGGGCGAAGACGTTGAGCACCAGCTCGGCGGAGGCGTCGCGCAGCGGCAGCGGGCGCCAGGCGTCGCAGACCACGGCGCCGATCCTGGGGTGGGCCTTGGCGGCACGGCGCAGCGCGTACTTGGAGATATCGAGGGCGGCGCCGACCCGGCCGGGCAGGGAGTCGAGCACATGGGCCAGGTAGTGGCCGGTGCCGGCACCGAGGTCGGCGACCAGGCCCTCGGGATCGTCCGGGAGGGCGGCCGCAGCGGCCTCGGCGAGGGCGTCGGCGATCGGCCGGTAGTGGTCGGCCGCGAGGAAGTCGGCCCGGGCGGCGACCATCTCGGCGGTGTCGCCGGTGCCGGTGTGGGCGTCACCGGCGAGGAGGCTGACGTAGCCCTGCTTGGCGAGGTCGAAGCTGTGCCCGGCGGGGCAGCGCAGGCTGCGCTCGTGCCGGGTGAGGGCCTGCGCGCAGTGGGGGCAGGCCAGGTAGGGCTCGATGTCCTGCAGCAACGTTCCGTCTTCTCTCGCCGTTCGCCCCGGCCGTTCGGGGCGCCAGCCAGCCTAACGACCCGGGCCCGCCGAAGCCGAAGCGGAAGACCGGGCAGAAGCCGCCCCCAGGGCGGAAACCGTCCCCAAAGCAGAAACCGTCCCCAAAGCAGAAACCGCC
>NZ_JAFLNG010000097.1 GCF_017427025.1 Streptomyces sp. FH025 | reverse complement strand
GCCCAGTTCTCGGTCACGGTCTTCTTGGCCGCGTCCGTCTGGTCCTGGGTCGGGAAGGTGGTGAAGGGCTTCTCGACGGTGGGCAGCTTGGCGGCGGCGGCCGTGTCCAGGGTGCCGGCGGTCTTCATGGCGTCGAACAGGGCCGGGGTGGCGTAGCCGCCCAGGAAGCCGTTCTGGCCCTCGGCGCTGTAGAGGTACTCCTGCCACAGGCGCGCGGCGGCCGGGTGCGGGGCGTCCTTGTTGATGGCCTGGTTGTAGTACTGGGCGTAGGAGCCGTCCGAGGGGATGGCCACCTGCCAGTCGATGCCCTTGTCCTTGAACTTGTCGGCGTAGCCGGCGTTCAGGTACGACCAGTCGATGCTGATCGGGGTCTCGCCCTTCTCGATGGTCGCCGGGGTGACCTCGACCGGGTTGAAGTTGCCGGCCTGCTTGACCTTGGCGAAGAAGTCGATGCCGGGCTGGATGTTGTCCAGCGAGCCGCCGTTGGCGAGCGCGGCCGCGTAGACGGCGCCGAAGGCGGCACCGGCCTTGGTCGGGTTGCCGTTCAGGGCGACCATGCCCTTGTACTCGGGCTTCAGCAGGTCGGCGAAGGTCTTCGGGCAGACGGACACCTTCTTGGCGTCGCAGCCGATCGCCATGTAGCCGCCGTAGTCGTTGTAGTGGCGGCCATCGGCGTCCTTCATGGTGGCCGGGATCTTGTCGAAGTCGGTCACCTTGTACGGGGCCAGCAGGCCCTGCTTGGCGGCGCTGAGCGCGAAGGCGGAGCCGAGGTCGAGGACGTCGGGGGCGCGGTCCTGGCCCTTGCGGGAGGTGACCGCGTTGATCTCGTCCTGGCTGGTGCCGTCCGGGTTCTCGTCCTCGATCTCGATGCCGTACTTCGCCTTGAAGTCGTCCATCAGCTTGCCGTAGTTCGCCCAGGTCCGGGGCAGGGTGATGACGTGCAGCTTGCCCTCCTTCTTGGCGGCGGCGACCAGGCCGTCCATGCCGCCGAAGTCGGCGACCGAGGTGGCGGTCTTGGCGTTCTTGCCGCCCGCGGCGTCGCCGCTGCCGGACTTCGCGGAGGAGGAGCCCGCGGAGCCGCAGGCGGTGAGGGACAGCGCGGCGGCGGTGAGGACGGCCGCGAAGGCGGCGGAGCGGGCGCGGTGCACGGACACGGGTCAGTCTCCTGATCGGGTGTACTGCGAAGGGGGTGCTGCACGGGAGTTGTGGTGTCTGATCGGGGGAACGATCGTGCGAGTGGCCGCCCTGCGGATCCGTCCGGAGTCCGGCGGGGGTTCGTCCGGCCGTCGTCCGGCATCCGTTCGGAACCGTCCGAGTTGACTAGCCAACTTCGCTGACGGAGGTAAGTAACCCGGAATCCGGTGACGGGAAGGTGAACGGACGGCCCAGAACCGGGGTCGGCTGCGGGAACGGTGGAATCCGGCCAGTTGAGCGTGATCCGTTCGGTGCGATGCTCGGAAGGCGCAGCGGGATAAGGTCGGGCTGTCCGCGCCGGTACGGCTGCGCAGGACACCGCCCCAGGAGGGACATTGACTGACGTGGCACTTGAGCCCGAGCGCCCCGTGACCGAACGCACCGGTGCGCTGTACCGCAAGGTGGCCGCCGATCTGCGCGAGGCCATCACCACCGGCGCCTACGGCGAGGCGGGTCGGCTGCCCGCCGAGGGCGCGCTGGCCGAACAGTACGGGGTCTCCCGGGGCACCGTCCGCCAGGCGCTCGCCGTGCTGCGCTCGGACGGGCTGGTCACCTCCCGCCGCGGCACCCGGCGGGTCGTGCTCGGCGGCGCCCGGGTGCAGAGCTTCTCCGAACTGCTCAGCTTCACGCACTGGGCGTACTCGATGGGCGAGGAGCCCGGCGGCATCCTGGACTCGCTGGTGCGCCGCCCGGCCGACACCGCCGAGCGCGAGCAGCTGCGGCTGGAGCCCGGTGCCGAGGTGTACGTGACGGTCCGGCTGCGGACGCTGTCCGGCACCCCGGTGATGGTCGAGCGCACCGTCTACCCGCCGCGGGTCGGCGAGATCGTCGCCGAACTGCCGCCGGACGTCGTCTCGCACACCGAGGTGCTGCGCGAGCACGGCATCCTGTTCACCGACGCCGACCACACCATCGACATCGTCGCGGCCAACGCGGAGGACGCCCGGCTGCTCGGCTGCCGCCGGGGCGGCCCGCTGCTGCGCGAGCGGCGGCGCACCACCGACCCGACCGGCACGCCGGTGGAGTGGTCCCAGGACCGCTACCTGCCCGGGACGGTGGCCTTCAGCGTGCACAACTCGCTGGCCACGTCGGCGCTTTCGCGGCACGCCCGGGAGCTGGACTGAACTCCCGGGCGGCTGTCCGCTGTTGGCGTCTCCGTTAGCGCATGAGGGCGGCGAGCAGCGGGCGGTAGTGCTCGAAGTCCGGCGTCGGCGCGCCGGCCACCTTGGCCTGCTCGTCCCAGCGCCGTACGGCCACCGCGTCCTCGGCGCCCGGGAGCAGGGCGAAGGCGGCGGCCTCGGGCTCGTCCATCGGGCCGCCCTGGACGTTCAGGGTGTACTCCGAGGCCTCGGACAGCCGCGCGCGGTAGCCGGGCTCGACCGCGCACAGGTAGCGCTTCGCGGCCACGTGCAGCCGGACCGGTTCGGTGACCTCGGGGCCGAACCAGCGGGCCAGCCAGTCGGCGCCGGTGTGGCTGTGGCGGTTGTCCTGACCCTGCATCAGATCCCTTCCGTGCAAGGATCCCCGGAAGTGTCCGATGTCGTGCAGCAGTGCGGCGGCGACCAGGTGCTCGGGTGCTCCGGCCGCCTCGGCGGCGGCCGCGGCCTGGAGCATGTGCTCGGCCATGGTCACCTCCTCGCCCAGGTACTCCCCGGCGCCCTCGCCCGCGAACAGTGCGGCGAGCTCGTCCAGTGCGGCGGTGCGGCGGTGCAGCACGGCGAGGGTGGACGACAGCGAGTCCAGGTCGGCGTAGCAGCCCTGGAGGTGCCGGTGGCCGTCCTGCCGGAAGGCCGTACGGGCGTGCAGCAGACGGGTGTTGTCGAAGACCAGGCAGTCGCCGGGGGCCAGCCGGAAGGTGAGCCGGAGCTCCGGGCGCAGGGTGATCGCGGCGAAGCGGCGGTAGGCGGTGTAGAAGGTGCCGAGGTTGTTCCCGCGCAGGGTGCCGATCGAGCGGTTGTTGAACCGGACCTCGCGGATCCGGCCGAGCGCGTCCACGTCGATCAGCGGGCGGTCGGCGCGCAGTTCGGTGCGGCGGTCGCGGAAGACGAAGGGGACGGGCGTGCGGGTGAGCGTCGCGAAGTCCTCCGGGGCCTCCTCGCGCAGGAGCGCGGCGGCCTTGAAGCCGTCCACCAGGCCGGAGTCGCCGCCGGTCGCCGAGTTCTCCAGGCAGTGCAGCAGCTGGAGGGTCGGCACCGGGTCGCGGTACGGGTTGTCGGTGTGCGGGGCGATGGCGACGCTGGTGAAGGCCAGGTTGTTCGGGTCCGGCTCGACCCGGACGTCGAACAGCTCGCCGTAGTTGGTGACCCGCACGTACCCGAAGCTCTCGGCCACCCGCAGCACCTGCCGCTCCACGGTCGGCACCCCGCGCAGCACGGCGAAGCCGCTGCGGCGGACGGCGGCCAGGACCGCCGCCCGCTCGGCCGGGTCGGTGAGGTACGCCGCCCACTCCGCCTCCGGGATCCCGCCGGCGAAGTCCGCCGCCGCCCAGAGCCGCTTGCCCTGCTCGGTGCGCCCGTCGCCCTCGTCCTCCGCGTGCAGCCAGGCGAGCGGGTAGCGGGAGCGGTGGCCGTCCGACCAGAGGACGTCCAGGTGGCCGTCGGTCTCCGTGCTCGTGGCGATCGCCAGGTCGTCCGGCAGCTCGTCGATCTGGAAGAGCTTCTGCCCGTTGCGGGGATCCCGGCACTCGGCGCACGGGCAGTTGTCGCGCAGCCAGTACGGCGGCAGCTCGGTCATGGTGGGGCCTCCTCGACTCCATCCCGGTGAAGTTGGCTATACAACTTCACCTCCTGGCGGGAGCCTGCCTGCCCCCGGTGAGTTCCACGTGCCCGGCAGGTGAACGCCACGGGAACTGTGCCGGGAGGCGAGAGCCGAGGACGGCGACACTCCTGTGGACACCGCCGCCCGGCACGCCCGCGACTTCCGCCACCTCGCCGAGGTGCCGTCCTGACGGGCCGAGCCCGGCTGTTCGGGTGAGGGCGGCCGGGCGCAGCGCGTTTCGGCGCGGGCACGGGTGGGGCCTGCGGCACTGTCGGGGGATTCCCCCGAGGCGAGAGGCGGCTGTGCCATGGCCCGTTCCAGTCCCCAGACGACCTCGCCCGGCTCGGGACACACCGGGCTGCGGCGGGAGGTCGGCGTCATCGGGCTGCTCTGGGCCTCGGTCGGCGCGATCATCGGCTCCGGCTGGCTGTTCGGGGCGCAGAAGGCGGCGGTGGCGGCGGGCCCGGCGGCGCTGCTGTCCTGGGGGATCGGCGCGGTGGCGATCATCCTGCTGGCGCTGGTGCACGCCGAGTTGGGCGGGCTGTTCCCGGTGGCGGGCGGCACCGCGCGCTATCCGCACTACGCCTTCGGCGGGTTCGCCGGGATGTCCTTCGGCTGGTTCACCTGGCTCCAGGCCGCGACCATCGCCCCGATCGAGGTGCAGGCGATGATCAACTACGCCCGGCACTGGTCCTGGGCGCGCGGCCTGCTCAACGACGACCTGACGCTGACCGGGGCGGGCATCGCCGTCGCGGCCGCGCTGCTCGGCGTGTTCGTCGCGGTCAACTTCCTCGGCGTCCGGCTGCTCGCGCACACCAACAGCGCGGCCACCGTGTGGAAGGTCGCCATTCCGGTGCTGACCATCTTCGTCCTCGGGATCGCCCAGTTCCACGGCTCCAACTTCACCGTCCACGGCTTCGCGCCGGACGGCGCCAAGGGCGTGCTGGCGGCGATCAGCAGCAGCGGGGTGATCTTCGCGCTGCTCGGGTTCGAGCAGGCCATCCAGTGGGCGGGGGAGAGCCGCAACCCCCGCCGGGACATCCCCCGGGCGGTGCTCGGCTCGGTGGTGATCGGCACGGTCGTCTACCTGATGCTCCAGGTGGTGTTCATCGGCGCCCTGCCGCCGCAGACCCTCGCGAACGGCTGGAGCGGGCTCACCTACCCCGGCATCAGCGGCCCGTTCGCGGGCCTCGCGACACTGATCGGCCTGGGCTGGCTGGCGACCGTCCTGTTCATCGACTCGGTGATCTCGCCGGCCGGCACCGGGCTGGTCTACATCACCTCCAGCTCCCGGGTCACGTACGGTCTGAGCCGCAACGGCTACGCGCCGCAGGTTCTCCAGTCCACCGACCGGCGCGCGGTGCCCTGGCTCGGCCTGCTCATCGCCTGGATCGCCGGGGTGCTCTGCTTCCTGCCGTTCCCGAGCTGGCAGCGGCTGGTCGGGTTCATCACCTCGGCGGTCGTGCTGATGTACGCGGGCGCGCCGCTGGCCTTCGGGGTGCTGCGCAAGCGGCTGCCGGGGATGGAGCGCTCGTACCACCTGCCCGGCGGCGCGGTGGTCTCGCCGCTGGCCTTCGTGGTGGCGAGCCTGGTCATCTACTGGTCGGGCTGGGACACCCTGTGGCGGCTGGGCCTGGCGATCCTGATCGGGTACGTGCTGCTCGGCGGGTACCGCGCGTACGCCGTCTCGAAGGGGGTGCCGAACGCGCCGCGGATGGACTTCCGGGCGGGGCAGTGGCTGCCGGTCTACCTGGTCGGGATGGGGCTGATCTCCTGGCAGGGCGGCTTCGGGGCCGGGGCCAAGGGGAACCTGCCGCTGTGGTGGGACGTCGCCGTGGTGGTGGCGTTCGCGCTGGTCGTCTACTACTGGGCGCTGGCGATCGCGCTGCCGGCGGAGGAGATCGAGCGCAACATCCGGGGCGTCGAGGTGGTGGACCTCAACGGGCACTGAGGCCCAGCGAGCGGGAGCGGTCCCTTCCGGGGGGCCGCTCCCGCTGCGGCTCAGCCCAGGAGGGTGGCGTTCCAGGCCGCCTCGGCGGCGGCCAGGGCGGGGGCGGCGTCGGCGTTCGTGGCCGTCGCCAGGGCGGTGAGGACGGCGGTGACGGTCTCCAGCGAGGCCGCCCGGCCGTAGTGGTTGACCCGCAGCATCTCGGCGGCGAGGGCCCCGCCGCCGGCCTGGACGGGCAGCGCCCGGTCGAGGGTGGCGGCGAGCTCGGCGGCGTGCAGGCCGGCCGGGGTGCGCAGGGTGGTGGCGACCGGGGCCGCGTGCGCGTCCTCGTGGACGTACGGGGTGAGCGTGCCGAGGGCGCGCACGCCGGCCCGGGTGGCGGCGGAGGCGGCGCGGTGGCGGGCGATCACGGCGGGCAGGCCGTCGCCGGCGATCCGGTCCAGGCAGGCGCCGAGCGCCAGCATCTCCAACTGGGCCGGGGCGTGCGGCAGTACGGCGCGGCCGGCGTCCGTCCAGCGCTCCTTCCAGTCGAGCAGCGACAGGTAGGAGCGGCGCGGGGCGGCCGGGTTGGCGGCGATCCGCTCCCAGGCGCGCTCGGAGACGGACACGGCGGAGACCCCGGCCGGGCCGCCCATGGCCTTCTGGCCGCCGATCACGCACAGGTCGATGCCCCACTCGTCGGTGAGCAGCGGCTCGGCGGCGACCGAGGCGACCGCGTCGAGCATCAGCAGGGCGCCGTGCTCGCGCACCACGGCGGCGATCTCGGCGACCGGGTTGGTGTTGCCGGTGGCGGCCTCGGCGTGCACCAGGGAGACGAAGTCCACGGCCGGGTTGGCGGCCAGGGCCTCGGCCACCTGCGCGGCGCTCACCGCGCTGTCGAAGGGCACGGCGAGGTCGACGACGGTCGCCCCGCAGGAGCGCAGCCAGTTGCCGAAGGTCTGCCCGTACGGGCCGGTGACGATGTTGAGCGCGGTGGAGCCCGGGTGCGCGGCGCCGCGGATCGCGGCCTCCAGCGGGAGCAGCGCCTCGCCCTGGGTGACGATGACGTCGGCCTCGGTGTGCAGCAGCGCGGCCACCTGGTCCTCGATGGCAGCGAACTCGGCGGCGCTGAGCGGGGGGAGGTCGAGGAACGGACTCACGGTTCTGGAGGGCCTTTCGCGCGGGGGCGTGGTGGATGTGGTGGATTCCGCAACGAGTCTGCCGCATTCTCGCTGCTTACAGGGAACCCGCCCGTCGGTAGAGTGCGGACATGAGTGATGGCGCGGTGCTGCACGTCCGGGGTCGGGTGCTGGTCGGTCCGGAGGACGTCCGGGACGAACTCTGGGTGGTGGACGGCCGGGTGAGCTTCACCCGCCCCCCGACCGCTGGGGACGTCCGGACGGTGACCGGCTGGGTGCTGCCCGGCCTGGTGGACGCGCACTGCCACGTCGGCCTGGACGCGCACGGCGCGGTGGACGAGCAGACCAGCGAGAAGCAGGCGCTCACCGACCGTGACGCCGGCACCCTGCTGATTCGCGACGCCGGCTCGGCCGCCGACACCCGCTGGATCGACGAGCGCGAGGACCTGCCCCGGATCATCCGGGCCGGCCGGCACATCGCCCGCACCCGCCGCTACATCCGCAACTACGCGCACGAGATCGAGCCCGGCGACCTCGCCGCCTACGTCCGGGCCGAGGCCCGGCGCGGGGACGGCTGGGTGAAGCTGGTCGGCGACTGGATCGACCGCGAGCGCGGCGACCTGGCCGCCTGCTGGCCCGGTGACGCGCTGGCCGAGGCGATCGCGGCGGCGCACGAGGAGGGGGCGCGGGTCACCGCGCACTGCTTCGCGGCCGAGTCGCTGCCGGACCTGCTGGCGGCCGGGATCGACTGCGTCGAGCACGCCACCGGGCTCACCGAGGAGTTGATCCCGGCCTTCGCCGAGCGCGGGGTCGCGATCGTGCCGACGCTGGTCAACATCGCGACCTTCCCGGAGCTGGCGTCCGGCGGCGAGGCCAAGTTCCCGGCCTGGGCGGCGCACATGCGGCGGCTGCACGAGCGCCGGTACGACACCGTCGGCGCCGCGCACGACGCGGGCATCCCGGTGTTCGTCGGCACCGACGCGGGCGGCTCGCTCGCGCACGGGCTGGTCGCGGACGAGGTGGCGGAGCTGGTGAAGGCGGGGCTGAGCCCGGCCGAGGCGCTGTCGGCGGCGAGTTGGGGCGCGCGCGAGTGGCTGGGGCGGCCCGGGCTGGAGGAGGGCGCGTCGGCCGACTTCGTGGTGTACGAGCAGGACCCGCGGGCGGACGTCCGGGTGCTCGCGGACCCCCGGCTGGTGGTGCTGCGGGGGCGGCCCGTGGGGTGATCGGCCCGCTGGTCGGATGCATGATCATCTGCTGAACACGCTGTCGGTGTAGGCCGATAGGGTGGCGACCATGGCACCGCGTCCACTGAACGAGATCGTCGAGCCCGGTTGGGCCACCGCCCTGGAACCCGTCTCCGGGCGGGTCGCCGCGATGGGCGACTTCCTGCGCGCCGAACTGGCCGCCGGCCGCACCTACCTGCCCTCCGGCCCGAACGTGCTGCGGGCCTTCCAGCAGCCCTTCGCCGACGTGCGGGTGCTGATCGTCGGGCAGGACCCGTACCCGACCCCCGGCCACGCCGTCGGGCTCAGCTTCTCGGTGGGGCCGGAGGTGCGGCCGATCCCGGCGAGCCTGATCAACATCTTCCAGGAGTACGGCAACGACCTCGGGCTGCCGCAGCCGTCCAACGGGGACCTCACCCCGTGGACCAGCCAGGGGGTGCTGCTGCTCAACCGGGCGCTGACCACCGCGCCGCGCAAGCCGGCCGCGCACCGGGGCAAGGGCTGGGAGGAGGTCACCGAGCAGGCGATCCGGGCGCTGGCGGCGCGCGGCGGGCCGCTGGTGGCGATCCTGTGGGGGCGTGACGCCCGCAACCTGCGGCCGCTGCTCGGGGAGATCCCGGCGATCGAGTCGGCGCACCCTAGCCCGTACTCGGCGAACGGGGGCTTCTTCGGCTCGCGGCCGTTCAGCCGGGCGAACGAGCTGCTGGTGCGGCAGGGGGCGCAGCCGGTGGACTGGCGGCTGCCGTAGCAGAGTTGGGTCAGCGCAGAACGCCAATCTCACTCCAACGAGTGAAATGACGTTCTTTGCTGCTCATATGACGGAGCGTTTGAGAAGACTGGCGGCTCATCGGTTCATCTGTGTGGGGGTACCGCCATGTCTTCTCGTTCTCGTCGTTCCCGTTTCCGTTCCGGCCGTTCTGGCTCTCGCCGAATCGTTTCCGCGGCCGCTGCCGTGGTGGCGAGCACCGTGCTCACGGCCGCGCCCGTCCAGGCCGCCCCGTCGTCGTCTTCGCCGTCGCCGGTGCCGTCCTCGCCCGGCAAGGCGCGCGCCGTCACCGCCGAACTCAACCTGGACGTACGCCTGTTGAACAACGCGGTGGACGTCCCGGTGAACATCGCGCTCAACAAGGTGGAGACGCCCCGGCAGATGGACGGCTCGGTGCTGACCGCCACGGTGGCCGGCGTCGACCAGCAGGGCCCCGTCACCCTGGTCAAGGCCGACGTCGGCCGGTCCGTCACCCACGCCGACGCCAAGGGCACCGCCGCCTCCGTCAAGCTGGCCAACGCCGACGTGCACGCCCCCGGCCTGCCCGCCACCGCGCTGCTCGGCCTGGAGGCGATGAGCGCCGAGGTGACCTGCCCGGTGGACGGGCAGCCGACCGCGAACGTGGTCGCGCCGGTCAAGCTCACCGTGCTGGGCAAGCCGGTCACCGTCGGGCTGTACGGCCCGACCAAGGTGGACGTGCCGCTGGTCGGCAGCGTGTCGGTGGAGTTCTCGAAGAAGACCACCACCACGACCACCGCCGCCGCCTCGGCGCTGGAGGTGCAGGTGGAGGTGAACCCGGCCAACCTGAACGTCGCCAAGGTCACCGGGAAGGTCACCGTCGCCTCGGTGAGCTGCGAGAAGCCGGTCCTGCCCTCCGCCTCCTCCGTGCCGTCCGCTCCCTCCGCTTCTTCTGCCCCTTCTGCCCCTTCTGCCCCGAGCGCCGCGCCCGCCGCCCAGCCGGTGGCCGACACCACCACCTCGCGGGCCGCCGTCCCGCAGGCCGCGACGGAGAAGCCCGAGAGGCTCGCCACCACCGGCGGCAGCAGCGCCACCGGCCCGCTCGCCGCCGGGTCCGCCGCCCTGGTCGCGGGCGGGGCGGCCGCACTGTGGGCCACCCGGCGCCGCCGGGCCGCGCACGCCCGTCGATAGCGGCTGTGGTGCGGGAGTGCCACGCCCGGCACTCCCGCACCGTGACCGTGCCAATGCGGACGGTTGGTTCACATGGGCGTTACATGAGAGGAACAACCGGGAAACGGCGGCTTGCAACGCTACGCGGGCACCCACCACCCAGCAATGCGAGGGACACGCCGTGGCAATCAAGGCCGAGTACATCTGGATCGACGGCACCAAGCCGACCGCGAAGCTCCGTTCCAAGACTCGCGTCCTGCCCAACGCCGACAAGATCCCGACCTGGGGCTTCGACGGTTCCTCGACCAACCAGGCCGAGGGCCACGCCTCGGACCGAGTGCTGGACCCGGTGAAGGTCGTGCCGGACCCGATCCGCGGCGGCGACAACATCCTCGTCCTCTGCGAGGTCCTGGAGACGAACGGCACCGCGCACGAGTCCAACACCCGCGCCCTGCTGCGCGAGGTCGCCGAGAAGTACGCCGCGCAGGAGTCGATCTTCGGCATCGAGCAGGAGTACACCTTCTTCAAGGGCTCCCGCCCGCTCGGCTTCCCGGAGGGTGGCTACCCGGCCCCGCAGGGCGGCTACTACTGCGGCGTCGGCGCCGAGGAGGTCTTCGGCCGCGAGATCGTCGAGCTGCACCTGGACCGCTGCATCGACGCCGGCCTGGCCATCTGCGGCATCAACGCCGAGGTCATGCCCGGCCAGTGGGAGTTCCAGATCGGCCCGGTCGACGCGCTGACCGTCTCGGACGACATGTGGATCGCCCGCTACCTGCTCTACCGCACCGCCGAGGAGTTCGGCATCGACGCCACCCTGGACGCCAAGCCGGCCCGTGGCGACTGGAACGGCGCGGGTGCGCACACCAACTTCTCCACCAAGGCGATGCGCGAGGGCTACGACGCCATCATCACCGCCTGCGAGTCGCTCGGCGCCTCCCAGGAGAAGGTCCTGGAGCACGTCAACCAGTACGGTGACGACATCCAGTCCCGCCTGACCGGCAAGCACGAGACCGCCCCCTGGAACGTCTACAGCTACGGCGTCTCCGACCGCGGCGCCTCGGTCCGCATCCCGTGGCAGGTCGAGGTGGAGCAGAAGGGCTACATCGAGGACCGCCGCCCGAACGCCAACGTCGACCCCTACGTCGTCACCCGCCTCCTGATCAACACCTGCTGTGAGGCCCTGGAGAAGGCCGGCCAGGTCTGATCCACCGTCCCGGGTGCACGGACGGCGAACGCCCGCAGGCCCTTCCCCTCCCGGGGGAGGGCCTGCGGGCGTTCCGTGGTGCGTGACCGTGGTGCATAATCGGGCGCATGACCGCTCCGGAACGCCCTTCGCTCGTGCGCAGGTTGCACGTGGATCTGGCGCGGGTGTGGGCGGCCGGCTGTCGTCGTTGTCGGTGAGTCCGTTCCCGATCGACCGCAGGCAGTACCGGCCGCAGGAGTGTGTCCGTTCATGGCTCTCACGTTTCACTGGTTCCTCCCCACCAACGGCGACAGCCGGCAGATCGTCGGGGGCGGGCACGGGTCCACGCCCGGCGCGGCGGGGACGGACCGGCCGCCGAGTGTGGCGTACCTGGGGCAGATCGCCCGCAGCGCCGAGCAGTTGGGCTTCGAAGGGGTCCTGACGCCGACCGGGGCGTGGTGCGAGGACGCCTGGCTGACCACGGCGATGCTGACCCAGGTGACCGAGCGGCTGAAGTACCTGGTGGCGTTCCGGCCCGGGCAGATCAGCCCGACACTGGCGGCGCAGATGGCGGCGACCTACCAACGGCAGTCCGGCGGGCGGCTGTTGCTGAACGTGGTGACCGGCGGGGAGTCGGCCGAGCAGCGGGCGTACGGGGACTTCCTGGACAAGGACGCCCGGTACGCGCGCACCGGCGAGTTCCTCGACATCACCCGGCGGCTCTGGGCGGGGGAGACCGTCGACCACCACGGACCCCAACTGCGGGTCGAGCGCGCGAAGTTGAACCGGCTGCCGGATCCGGTGCCGACGGTGTACTTCGGCGGGTCCTCCCCGGCCGCCGGGGACGTCGCGGCGCGGTACGCGGACGTCTACCTGACCTGGGGCGAACCTCCCGCCCAGGTGCGGGAGAAGATCCGCTGGATCCGTGAACTGGCCGCCGCCCGGGGCCGGTCGGTGCGGTTCGGGATCCGGCTGCACGTGATCACCCGGGACACCTCCGCGCAGGCCTGGGCGGAGACCGAGCGACTGCTCGCCGGGATGGATCCGGCGCGCGTCCGGGCGACCCAGCGGGCCCTCGCCGAGAGCGAGTCGGAGGGGCAGCGGCGGATGCTCGCGCTGCACGGCGGCTCGGCGGACCGGCTGGAGGTGCATCCGGGGCTGTGGGCGGGCATCGGCCTGCTGCGCGGCGGGGCGGGGACGGCGCTGGTGGGCAGCCACCGGGAGGTCGCCGACCTGGTCTGCGAGTACCACGAGCTGGGCATCGACGAGTTCGTGCTGAGCGGGATGCCGCACCTGGAGGAGGCGTACTGGTTCGGGGAGGGGGTGCTCCCGCTGCTGGCCGCGCGCGGGCTGTGGTCGCGGCCGTGAGGCCGGTGGCCGCTGCTCTGGGCCCGGTGGTCGCTGCCCTGGGCCCGGTGGTCGCGGTCGTATAAACCACTGGTCAATCCCGGTCGCCCGCCGGACAATTCCGGGCATGACCCAGCAGCCTCTGCTCCTGCTCGACGTGGACGGACCGCTCAATCCCTACGCCGCACCGAAGACCCGCCGCCCGGAGGGCTACGAGACCCACCGGCTGCTGCCCGAGAGCTGGGTGGCCCGCAACGCGCCGCTGCCGAGGGAGCGGGTCAAGCCGCTGCGGGTGTGGCTGAACCCCGCGCACGGGCCGCGACTGCTGGAGCTGCCGTACGAACTGGTGTGGGCGACCACCTGGATGGACGAGGCGAACACCTTCATCGGCCCGAGGCTCGGGCTGCCCGAGCTCCCGTACATCCCCTGGACGAACCTGTTCGGCGAGGACCCGGACGGCCTGCACTGGAAGACCAGGGACGTGGTGGCCTGGGCGGCCGGGCGCCCCTTCGTCTGGGTGGACGACGAACTCGGGCCGCAGGACATCGAGTGGATCGAGGCCCATCACCCGGCGCCGGCCCTGCCGCTCTGGGTCGACCCCCGGGCCGGACTGGAGGAGTTGCACTTCGGAGCGCTGCGGGAGTGGGCGGAGGAGTAGGGCCGTCTTGGGGGCGTGAACTGGAGGAGTGGGGCGCGCGGGGCGTGAACGCGCTGGCGAGTGCGCCGCGCACGCCGTTGTGCTCGGGGCGCGATCCTTTCTAACGTCCCGTCATGACCATTTCCACGGAGCCCATCGGCAGCATCCCGCGGCCGGCCACCCTGCTGAACGCCCTCGCCGAGCACGCCGCAGGGCGGCTGTCCGACGCCGATCTGAAGAAGTTGCAGGACGAGGCCACCGCCGAGACCCTGGCCAAGCTGGAAGAGCTGGGGAGCCCCGTCCTGGTGGACGGGGAGCAGGCCAAGCCGAGCTTCGCCACGTACCCCCTCTCCGGGCTGGCCGCCCTCGCCGCGGACGGTGCGGTGATCCCCTTCGCCGACGGGCACACCCGGCAGCTGCCGCGCCTGACCGCCGGGCCCTTCCGGTACCAGGTCCGTGCCGCGGGCTACCTGAGCGAGGCCCGTCGCCACACCTCGCTGCCCGTCAAGCAGGCCGTCATCGCACCCTCGGCGCTGAGCCTGCTCTACCCGGCCGACGGCATCACCGGGTACTCGCGCGAGGAGTTCCTGGAGGACCTGGCCAACGAGGCCGAGGCCGACATCCGCGGCTGCCTGGACGCGGGCGCGCACGTCGTCCAACTCGACTTCACCGAGGGCCGGCTGGCGCTCAAGCTGGACCCGTCCGGTGGTGTGCTGGACGAGTTCGTGGCCCTCAACAACCGGGTGCTGGAGCGGTTCACGGAGGAGGAGCGGGCCCGGCTCGGCGTGCACACCTGCCCGGGCGGGGACCAGGACTCCACCCACAGCCTGGACGTCGACTACGCCGAGCTGCTGCCGAAGCTCTTCCGGCTCAACGTCGGCAACTTCTACGTGCAGCTGGCGAGCGAGGCCGATCCCGAGCGTGTCCTCGCCGTCATCGCGGATCAACTGCGCCCCGGGATCCGGGTGTTCGTCGGGGTGACCGACCCGATCGACCCCCGGGTGGAGAGCGCGGAGGAGGTGCGCGACCGGGTGCTGGCCGCGGCGCGGCACATCCCGGTCGACCAGCTCGGCACCACCGACGACTGCGGATTCTCGCCGTTCGCCGACGACACCTCCACCTCGCGCGACACCGCCTTCGCCAAGATCGCGGCCCGGGTGCGGGGCACCGCCCTGGCGGCGGAGGCGCTCGGGCTCTGACGGTGCTCGGGCTCTGAGGGTGCTCGGGCTCTGAGGGTGCTGCGCGGTGTTCGGCCGGCCGGCGGGAGGGGGCGATCCCGCGAACGCCGGTCAGGCCGAACCGAGCACCTTCTCCAGGGCGTTGAGGAAACGGTCGGTGGTGGCCTCGTCCCGGACGGCGATGCGCAGCCACTCCTCGCCCAGCCCCGGGAAGGTGTCCCCGCGCCGTACGGCGAAGCCGTGTTCGCGCAGCCGCTCCCGTACGGCCGCCGCGCCCGGCAGCCGGACAAGAATGAAGGAGGCGGCCGGTTCGCCGTACACCCGCACTGCGGGGAAGGCGGCCAGGCCCTTCAGCAAGTGCTCGCGCCACAGCGCGAGTTCGGCGGCGGCCAGCTCCGCCTCGGCCAGCGCGGCCGGGCCGCTACAGGCCTCGGCGGCGGCCAGCGCCGGGGTGGAGACCGGCCAGAGCGGCTGGGCGGCGCCGAGGGCGGCGATCAGCGGCGCGGGGCCGAGCACGTAGCCGATCCGGAGCCCGGCCAGGCCCCAGGTCTTGGTGAGGCTGCGCAGCACGACCACCTGGCCGGGCAGGTCGCGGACCGCGGCGAGGGACTCCCGCTCGCCCGGGACGGTGTCCATGAAGGCCTCGTCCACCACCAGGGTGCGCCCGGGCCGGGCGAGCGCGGCGACGGCCTCGGCGGGGTGGAGGACGGAGGTCGGGTTGGTCGGGTTGCCGAGGACGACCAGGTCCGCCTCGTCGGGGACGGCGCCCAGCCGGAACCCGTCCTCGGGGGAGAGCAGCACCCGGTGCACCCGGTGCCCGGCGTCCCGCAGAGCCGCCTCGGGCTCGGTGAACTGCGGGTGCACGACAGTGATGTGATGTGGGGTCAGGACGCGGGCGAGCAGGACGAAGGCCTCCGCCGCCCCCGAGGTGAGCAGCACCTCCTCGACCGGCCGGGCGTGCCGGGCGGCCACCGCGGCACGGGCGGCTTTCTGGTCGGGGTAGGCGGCGAGCTCGCCGAGGGTGGCGGCGAGGCGCTCGCGCAGCCACTGCGGGGGCGTACCGGTGCGGACGTTGACGGCGAGGTCGACCAGACCGAGCCCGTCGGCGCGGACCTCGGCGTCGCCGTGGTGGCGCAGGTCGGGTTCGGGGGCGGCGGTCACGCGGGGGTCTCCTTGCGTGCTGGTGGCGCTGGTGGTGCGGGCTCGCGGTGGGTCTCGACGCGGTGCACCTCGTACGGGCCGGGCGGCACGGTGAGCCCTTCGCCCTCGCCGAGGGTGACCAGGGCGACGTCGTGCCCGTGGGCGGCCAGGTGTACGGCGGCCCCGGTGCGGTCCAGTCGCGCCCCGGTCCCGTCCGACACCGTCCCGGCGCCGTCCGGCCCGGGTTCATCGGCCACCGCGACCAGTCGCGTCGTCGGCCGGAGCGGCCCGGCCACCGCCTCGACCGCCTCCGGGGTGCCCACCACCGCCGAGGCGCGGTGCAGTTCGGCCGGCAGCTCAGGCTCCGGGTGGTCCCGCACGTCCGGCGGGAGGTCGATCAGCGTGAGCCGTCCATGCAGCGCCGCTCGGGTGATCGCCACCGTCGCCGTCGCCGACTTCCGCTTGGCGACCACGAGTTGACCGCCGGGCGCGCTGGCGAGTGCCGCCGCCTCGGCGACGCTCGCGGTGCCGACGGCGGTGCCGACCGCGGTGGACGGGTTCGGCACCGGCACGGCCGCCAGCTCCCGCGCCGGGTGCTCGTCCACCGGCACCCCGCCGAGGCAGTGCGCCACCCAGCGCACCGCCGGGTGGTCCGCCTTGCCCGCGACGGTGGCCAGCCGGGCCACCTCGGGGCGGGTGAGCCCGGCCTCCCGCAGCGTGTCCGCCAGCAGCCGCATCGCCTCGGCCGGCTCGGTGCCGCTGCCCGCGCCGATGCCGACCACCAGGGTGCGCGGATAGACCAGTTGGTCTCCGTCGCCCG
>NZ_JAFLNG010000969.1 GCF_017427025.1 Streptomyces sp. FH025 | reverse complement strand
CGGTGAGCGTGGAGGGCGCAGAGGGCACGGAGGGCGCGGAGGGCACGGGCGGCAGCGATGCGGGCGCCGGGCGCGCAGGGGCGAGCGCGGGGCGCACGGACTCCGCCACGGGCGCCTGGGCCGGGACGGACGCCGGAGCAGGCGCGGGCGCGGGCGCCACATGCGTGACCAGCTGCTGCGGGATCAGCATCACCACCCCCGTGCCACCGCGCGCCGACGGGCGGAAGGAGATCTGCAGCCCGTACTTGCGCGCCAGCACGCCGACCACGGCGAGACCCAGCCGGGTACCGGCGGAGAGCGTGGTCAGGTCGAGCGGCTCGGCGGAGACGGCCCGTTCGGCCCGGCGCAGCCAGCTGTCGCTCAGGCCCAACCCGCTGTCCTCGACGGTGACGGCCAGACCGGCCGACACCTCCTCGACGTAGACGTGCACCTCGGCCGGCGGGGCGGAGAAGTTGGTGGCGTTGTCCAGCAGTTCGGCCAGCGCGTGCATCACGCCCTCGGCCGCGAAGCCGACCACCGCGGCGGAGCTGGCGTTGTGCAGCCGCACCCGCTGGTAGGCGCCGATCCGGCCGAGCGCGCCGCGCAGCACCGACTCCACCGCGATCGGCTTGGCCCAGCGACGGCCCGAGCGGGCGCCGGTGAGCACCGCGATGCCGTCCGCCATCCGGCCCGCCTGGGCGGTCGAGTGGTCCAGCCGCAGCAGGTCGCCGAGGACCTCCTCGTCGTGACGGTGCTGCATCTCGCGCAGCTCGGCGTGCATGCTCGTGGCCAGCGCCTGCACCCGGCCGGCGGCGGTGGCGCAGACCGCGAGAGCGGCGGCCCGCAGCCGCTCGCCCCGGCCGATCTCCTCGCCGACGGCGCGCAGCAGCGCGTACTGGGGGTGCTTGCGGTGGGCGGACAGCGCACTGTCCACGGCAGCGCCCCCGCGCAGCTTCTTCACCACCTCGGGCAGCACACTCTCCGGGATGCGCTCCAGCTCGGCCCGCTCGGCGGCGGCCCGCTCCCGCTCGGCCTCGGCCTCGGCCCGCGCGGTGGCCAGCTGCTCCCGCAGCCGGGCCAGCTCGGCGTGCGCGGCGGTGACGTCCGCCTCGGCCCGGGCCTGCTCGGCGCGGGCGGCGTCCCGCTCGACGAGCGCGGCGCCGGCGCGCTCCCGGGCGGCGGTCTCGGCCTGCCGGGCGGTGCCGGCGGCGACCAGGGCGGCCCGGGTCTCCTCGTGCTGCGCGGCCAGCTCCTCGGCCAGCCGACGGGAGCGCTCGGTGTCGATCGCGGCCAGGCCGACCGCGATCAGCCAGAGCACCGTGACGGCGATCACCGCGACGGCGGTGAGCGGCTGGTGCGCGCCCAGGGCCCGGGTGACGCCGACCGGTGCGGCGACCAGCGCCAGCAGGACGGCGGCCGCCGTGAGGGCGACGGTGCGCGGCGCGGGGCGGCGCGGCGGACCGTCGGGGCTGGTGGCTTCTCTCATCGGTGCGGTCCTCGGCAACGTCGGCGGGCGGCGGCGCGGGCGGCGGGTCGACGGCGGTCGCCACCGCCGAACCGTCAGTCGGGCGTATACGAGACCGCCCGGCGACGTCGCGAAACGTCTCCGGGCGGCTGATCGGTTCACGCTTTCGGCCGATCATATCGATTCAGACATTGGCCTCAACCCGCTAGTTGACGGCCAATCTCCTTCATTCACGCCGAGTACACCGCGCGGCGACCTCGCCCACCCCCACCGGGCACCCCGGTTCAGGCGAGAGTCGCCTCCACCGCCCGCCGCACGGCCACCACATCGAGCCCGTGATCGGCGATCACCTTCGCCCCGAGGCCCTCCCCCGCCAGCAGCAGGTGCTCCGTTCCGATGTGGTCGTGCCGGAGCTCCCTCGCCTCCTGCTGCGCGGTGACCACCACCTGCCGTGCCGCGTCGGTGAAACGCTCGAACATCGCTCAGCCTCCGTCCTGGTCGCCTCGGGTACCGCGCTTCGCGTACTTCTTGTGCACCGCCTGCCTGGTCACCCCGAGGCAGACCGCGATGTCCTGCCAGGACCAGCCCTGGGACCGGGCGTTACCCACCTGGAGGCCCTCCAGACGGTCCGCCAGGTCGCGCAGGGCGCGGACCGCCCGGAGCCCCACGGCGGGGTCACGACTGCTCGCGGCGGCCGCGAGCTCTCCGCTCTCGCTCATGTCGTCAACTCTGGTTGACACTGGAGGGAATGTCAACCCTGGTTGACGGTAGCTGAGTTCAGCCGAACCG
>NZ_JAFLNG010000968.1 GCF_017427025.1 Streptomyces sp. FH025 | reverse complement strand
CTCGCCGCCCGCTGGCGCGAGGGCGCCGACCCGCTGGCCGCCACCGCCTGGCAGTTGACCGCCGGCGCCCTGGTGCTGCTGGTACCCGCCACCGCCCTGGAGGGCGCCCCGCCACCCCTGGACGTGCGCGCCCTGCTCGCCTTCGGCTACACCGCCCTGGTGGCCACCGCGCTCGCCTTCGCCTGCTGGTTCGCCGGGCTGCGCCACCTGCCGGCCGCCACCGTCGGCCTGCTCGGGCTGCTCAACCCGCTGGCCGGGGTGCTGCTGGGCGCCGTGCTGGACGGGGACGCCTTCGGGGTGCGCCAGTGCGCGGGGCTGGCACTGGTGGCGGCCGGCGTCCTGCTCGGCCGGCCCCGGGCCGCGCCTCCGGCGCCGGAGCGGGCCCCGGACCCGGCCCGGGGCGCGGAGGCGTGCTTGCCCGGGGGCCGGAGGGCGTGATCGACTGGCGGGCAGCATCGCGTGCCGGTGGCGGACCGCGCCAGGCATGGAGGTGCGCAACCGAAAGGGACCGCCACCCGTGGCCTCCCCCGACGACGGCCGTACGGCCGCCCTCAGCCTCCAACTCGCCCGATCCCACCGCGAACTGCGCCGCCGCCTGGCCGACGTCCGTACGGGACTGGGCCGGCGCCGCATCGCGGACGACGAGCTCCTCACCCACCGCCTGGCCTTCTGCACTGCCCTGACCGTCCACCACCGGGGCGAGGACGAGGGTCTGTTCACCGCCCTGGTGCGCGAACGGCCCGACCTCGCCCCTACGATCGCCAAGCTCACCGAGGACCACGCCCTCATCGCCTCCATCCTCACCCGGGTGCGCGAACTCGCCGAACAGGCCGTCGAGGCGCCGAAGGCGGACCGGGAGGCGATCGGACGCGAACTCGACGGCCTCGCCGCCATCATGGAGTCCCACTTCGGCTACGAGGAGCGCGTGATCGGGGCCGCCCTGGACGCCGGAGTGCCCGACGACGGCTGGTCGCGACCGGTTCTGCGGCTCGGGGCGCCGTAACACCCGCCCGCCGTAACACCCGCCCGCCGTAACGCGCACCCGCCGTAGCGCGCACCCGCCGTAAAACCCGTCGCGCGGGCGGGCCGGGCCTTCCTACACTCGCCACGCGGCCGCGCCTCGAGCGCGCGGCCCATCGTGACGACACCGGTTGAGGGGAGGGGACGGCCATGGCGAAGCGCAGCGCCGCCGTCCCCTCTCCCGCGTCGCGGTATGAGGTGATCTTGGTGTCCCCGCCCTCCCGGTGCCCGCTGCGCGGCCGGCACCGGAACAGCGCCGCCGCCTGACCCGCCACCGCTCCGAGGAACTCCTTCCCGGCATCAGATCTGACGGTCAGTCAGTTCAAGTCAGGTCAGTTCAAGTCAGGCCAGGCCAGTGCTGTGCCAATCGCGCGCCCACCCGTCACCATCGCCTCGAAAGGCAACCGGGCCATGCGCACCGACACCACCATCAACGCCGCCACCACCGCGATCGCGGCCGTCCGCAACCTGGGCATCCTCGCCCACGTCGACGCCGGCAAGACCACCCTGACCGAGCGGATCCTCTACCTCACCGGCACCACCCACAAGCGCGGCGAGGTCCACCAGGGCACCACCGTCACCGACTTCGACCCGCAGGAACGCGACCGCGGCATCACCATCTTCGCCGCCGCCGTGAGCTGCGCCTGGGCCGGACACCGCATCAACCTCATCGACACCCCCGGCCACGTCGACTTCTCCGGCGAGGTCGAACGCTCGCTGCGCGTCCTGGACGGCGCGGTGGCGGTGTTCGACGCGGTCGCCGGCGTCGAGCCGCAGAGCGAGGCGGTCTGGCGGCAGGCCCAGCGCCACGGCGTGCCCCGGATCGCGTTCGTCAACAAGCTCGACCGCGCCGGGGCCGACCTGGGGGCCGCCGTCGCCTCCATCCGCGAACGCCTGCACCCGCGCCCACTGGCCGTCCAACTGCCCGTCGGCACCGAGGAGTCCTTCACCGGCGTCGTCGACCTCGTCCACCTGCGCGCCCTCACCTGGGACGACGCGGGCCGCATGAGCGAGGGGCCCGTCCCCGGGCACCTGGTGGACGAAGCCGACCTGCGCCGCCGCGCCCTGGAGGAGACGGTGGCCGAACTCGACCCCGAGGCCCTGGAGGAGTACTGCGCCCGCGCCACTCTCACCGCCGCCACCCTCACCGCGGCTCTTGCTCGCCTCACCCGCACCGGCGAGGCCGTGGTGGTGCTGTGCGGCTCCGCCTACCGCAA
>NZ_JAFLNG010000967.1 GCF_017427025.1 Streptomyces sp. FH025 | reverse complement strand
GTCTTGACCCATGTGATCGGTGACATGTGTCATTTCACATGCCGCGCCGCGCGTCGTCAACGGGCAGCGCACGGGCGGCTGTTACTTCCCCCCACCTCCCGACAGAGAGTCAGGACCGACCTGTGCCCTCAGCACGCTCACGCCCCGGCGGAACCCTCGGAAAGTTCCTGCTCGGCGCCCTCGCGCTCGGCCTCGCCGCAGTCGGCGGCACCGGCACCGCCTTCGCCCAGGACCGGCCGGAGACCTCGGCCCAGTCGCCGACCTCGGCCACGGCCCCGAAGGACCCGCACCCCGCCGCCGAGGGCTGGCGGCAGATCAACGGCACCTGGGTGCAGGCCGGTTCCGTCCGGCCGCACGTGATGCCCAACGCCGACACCTTCGCCCAGCGGCAGGCCGCGAAGGCCCGCGACGCCGCCGCGTCCCCGCGCAACAACTACGACCTCCAGATGACCTACCGGGGAGGCCAGGACTCCATCGGCGTCACCACCGGCCAGCCGAAGGTCTACCTGATCTACTGGGGCAGCCAGTGGGGCACCCCGGGCACCGACCCGGCCACCGGTGACGTCACGCTGTCCGGCGACCCCGATGGCGCCGCGCCGTACCAGCAGGAGTTCTTCAAGGGCCTGGGCAGCACCACCGACACCTGGTCCAAGGTGATGACCCAGTACTGCGAGGGCATCGCCCCCGGCACGTCCTCCTGCCCGCCCGAGGCCAACCACGTCGGCATGCCGGTCGCCGGCCAGACCCTCGCCGGCGTCTGGGTGGACAACGCGAAGCCCGCGCCGAAGGCCGCCACCGAGCCGGAGATCGCGGCCGAAGTCGTCGCCGCCGCCCAGCACTTCGGCAACGGCGACCCGAACCGGAACCGGGACGTGCAGTACGTCATCAACACCGGCCAGGGCCTGGACTCCGACAAGTGGAAGGAGCTCGGCTACTGCGCCTGGCACACCTTCATGCGCAGCTCGGCCGGCACCCTCGCCTACACCCTCATGCCGTACCTGACCGACGTGCCCAACTGCGGCACCAACTGGATCAACCCCGGGGCGCGCGGCCGCCTGGACGGCTACGGCATCATCGGCGGCCACGAGTACGCCGAGACCATCACCGACCAGAACGCCTCCGGCGCCTGGACCGACGCCACCGGCCAGGAGAACGCCGACAAGTGCTCCTGGATCCCGGTCGGCGCCAACGGCGGGATGTTCAACCTGACGCTCTCCACCGGCGTCTTCCCGGTGCAGACCACCTGGTCCAACTACGACCACCTGTGCACGGGCGACGACCCGGTCTTCGGGAACGCGCCGCTCCTCGTCACCCAGCCGTGCGAGCGGACCGTCGAGAGCGGGAAGCCCGTCGACATCCCCGTGCTCGCCTCCGACCGCGCCGGGCGCCCGATCACGTACGGCGCCAAGGGCCTGCCCGCCGGCCTGCGGATCGACCCGGCGACCGGCCGCATCACCGGCACGACGCACGCGACCGGCTGGAAGACGATCACCGTGACCGGCCGCGACGACCAGGGCAACACCCAGAGCCAGACCTTCAGGGCCGGGTTCTTCCACGGCCCGCAGATCGGCTGCACCCCGATCGAACAGCTCAACGACCCCGGCTTCGAGAACCACACCGCCGACCACGGCGTCTGGAACGCGTCCGGATACAACATCATCACGCCCTCCACCGCGCACCAGGCGCACAGCGGCTCGACGTACGCGTGGCTCGGCCAGAACACCGCCACCGACGACTCCATCACCCAGTGGGTGGAGACCACCCCCGGGTACACCAGGGAGCACCTCTCCTTCTGGCTGAACATCACCGGCAGCGCCCAGGGGGCCTCCGCGCCCGGAGGCCCGGCGGCGGACACGCTCTCGCTGGAGCTGTACGACCAGTGGAGCGGCAACTACCTGGCGACCGTGAAGACATGGACCAACCTGGACGCGACCGACGGCTACCGGCTGCAGTCCTTCGACTTGACGCCCTACGTGGCGGCCGAGTTCGGCTCGACGGTGGGCATCAAACTGGTCGCGCACTCGACGAGCGGGAAGACCGCGTTCCTGGTCGACGACGCGTCGGTGAAGCTGACCTGACCTGATCGGTACGCCCCCGGGCCCCGCCCACGAAGGCGGGGCCCGGGGGAGCGGCTTCTTCGGGCCGAGTTCGGCCAGTGTTCTTCCATCGGACAGCATCGACCGGTACCTATGTCCCGCTCATGGCGAACAGCCATGACACCACCCTCACCAACGGACGAGGTATCC
>NZ_JAFLNG010000966.1 GCF_017427025.1 Streptomyces sp. FH025 | reverse complement strand
GGTGGCTCCCGTCATCCCGGCGCTTCCCCGGTGGGGCGGCTTTGGCGTGGGTTTGTGGGGTTCGGGGTGCGGTGGGGTTCTGGCTACGATCGGTGGCTGCGGGGAGCTGGTCGTGGTTCTTTCGGCGGGAGTGGACGGATGGTGGATGTTCGGGCCGGGTTGCCGGCGCAGCCGGGTGATCTGGTGGATGTGGCGCGGTTGGTGACGGCGTACTACGCGTTGCGCCCGGATCCGCAGGAGGTGTCCCAGCGGGTGGCGTTCGGGACGTCGGGGCACCGGGGTTCGTCGTTGGACGGGTCGTTCAACGAGGACCACATCGCGGCGGTGACGCAGGCGGTGTGCGAGTACCGGGCGGGGCAGGGCGTGGGGGGCCCGTTGTTCCTGGGCGCGGACACCCACGCGCTGTCGGAGCCGGCGAAGGCGACGGCGCTGGAGGTGCTGGCCGCGAACGGGGTGCAGGTGCTGATCGACGCGGACGACGGCTACACGCCGACTCCGGCGGTGTCGCACGCGATCCTGGCGCACAACCGGCGCAGTCCGCGGGCGTTGGCGGACGGGATCGTGGTGACGCCCTCGCACAATCCGCCGCGTGACGGGGGTTTCAAGTACAACCCGCCCAGTGGGGGGCCGGCCGGGTCGGCGGCGACGGGGTGGATCCAGGACCGGGCGAACGAGTTGATCCGCGAGGGCCTGCGCGGGGTGCGGAAGGTGCCGTACGCGCGGGCTCTGGCGGCGGCGACGACGGGGCGTCACGACTTCCTGACGGCCTACGTCGAGGATCTTCCGTCGGTGGTGGACCTGGACGCGGTGCGGGAGTCGGGGCTGCGGATCGGCGCGGATCCGCTCGGCGGGGCGTCGGTGGCGTACTGGGGGCGGATCGCGGAGACGCACTGGCTGGATCTGACGGTGGTCAATCCGCTGATCGATCCGACGTGGCGGTTCATGACGCTGGACTGGGACGGGCGGATCCGGATGGACTGTTCGTCGCCGGCGGCGATGGCGTCCCTGATCGGGCGCAAGGACGAGTACGCGATCGCGACGGGCAATGACGCGGATGCGGACCGGCACGGCATCGTCACCCCTGACGGGGGCCTGATGAACCCCAACCACTACCTGGCGGTGGCCGTCGACTACCTCTACCGTCACCGGAGTGACTGGCCCGGTGACGCGGCGGTCGGCAAGACGCTGGTGTCCTCCTCGATGCTGGACCGGGTCGCGGCGGACCTGGGCCGGGCACTGATCGAGGTGCCGGTGGGCTTCAAGTGGTTCGTCGACGGCCTGCTGGAGGGGTCGATCGCCTTCGGTGGCGAGGAGAGCGCGGGGGCGTCGTTCCTGCGCCGTGACGGCGGGGTGTGGAGCACCGACAAGGACGGCATCCTGCTGGCCCTGCTGGCGAGCGAGATCACGGCGGTCACCGGTGCCACGCCGAGCGCGTACTACCGGGGGTTGACGGAGCGTCACGGCGATCCGGTCTACGCGCGGGTGGACGCTCCGGCGGACCGTGAGCAGAAGGCCCGTCTGGCGCGTCTGGCCCCGGAGCGGGTGGACGCGCGGGAGCTGGCGGGGGAGGAGATCACCGCGGTGCTCGCCAAGGCGCCGGGCAACGGGGCCGCGATCGGCGGGCTGAAGGTGTGCACCGACAACGCGTGGTTCGCGGCTCGTCCTTCCGGGACGGAGGACGTGTACAAGATCTACGCCGAGTCGTTCCTGGGCGCCGACCACCTGGCGCGGGTGCAGGAGGAGGCCCGCGCACTGGTCGGCGAGGTCCTCGGCGTCTGACCCCGGCGCCCCGTGCCGCCGCCGAGGCGGCGGCACGGGGCGCGCGTGTTCGTCAGGTGCGGGCGGGTTCGGCCGTCGGGGCGGGTGCCGCCACCCGGTGATCGCGGGTGGTGACGGCGGCGGTGGCACAGGCGGCGAGCGCGAGCGCGGCGGCGGCGAGGGGGAACCAGCGGGTGCCCAGGACCGTGATGGCGGCGGATCCGGCGAGGCCGGCGGCCGCGGTGCCGAGGTAGAGGGCGCTGCTGTTGAGCGAGATGAGCAGGGGCGCGTTGGGCGGGTCGATGGTGGCCAGGCGGTGGGGGAGCGCGACGGACACGGCCCATCCGGCGAGGGGGAGGACGGTGGCGTAGACGAGGGAGCCGGGCATGGTGCGTCCGAGCCAGGGCAGCGCGGTGAAGGCGCAGGCCGCGATGACGGAGCCGGTGAGCAGGACGCGGCGGACTCCGACGTGGTCGACGAGGCGCCCGCCGA
>NZ_JAFLNG010000965.1 GCF_017427025.1 Streptomyces sp. FH025 | reverse complement strand
GGGGACGGCGAGCGGGCGCGGCGCCCCGGTGACCACGTCGAGGTCGATGGCGTCGTCGAGCCGGTCGAGGTTGGCGGTGGGCGGGACCAGCCGGTGCTGCAGCGCGAGCACCGTCAGTGCGGCCTCGATGGCCCCGGCCGCGCCCATGGTGTGGCCGATCACGCTCTTGTTGGCGGTGACCGGCGGTGGCCGGCGGAAGACCTGCCGCAGGGCCGCCGCCTCGGCCGGGTCGTTGAGCGCGGTGCCGGTGCCGTGCGCGTTGATGTGCCCGATCTCGTGGGGTGCCAGCCCGGCGTCGACCAGGGCTGCCCGGACGGCGCGGGCCAGGCCATCGCCGCCGGGGTGCGGGGCGGTGAAGTGGTGGGCGTCGCTCGCGGCGCCGTGCCCGGCGAGGTACCCGCGGGGGTGGGCGCCGCGGGCCCGGGCGTGCCCGGGGCGTTCCAGGACGAGGACGCCGGAGCCCTCGCCGAGGACGAAGCCGTCCCGGTCGGCGTCGAAGGGGCGGGAGGCGCCGGCCGGGTCGTGCCGGCGGCGGGAGAGTGCGCCGAGCCGGTCGAAGGCGACGGCGGTCATCGGGGTGCGGGCGCTGTCGGTGCCACCGGCGAGGACGAGGTCGCAGGTGCCGGAGCGGATCAGGTCGCAGCCGAGGGCGAGCGCGCTGGTGCCGGAGGCGCAGGCGGTGCTGACCACCAGGCCGGGGCCGCGGGCGCCGAGGTCGAGGCCCACCTCGCCGGCCGCCATGTTGGGGATGGAGCGCGGCACCATCAGCGGGGACACCCGGTCGGCCAGGCCCTCGGCGAGCCGGCCGTACTCCACGGCGTGGGTCTGCACGCTGCTGGCGCTGACGCCGAGGACGACGCCGACCCGCTCCCCGTCCCACTCCCCCGGGTCCAGCCCGGCGTCGGCGACGGCCTGGCGGGCGGCGACCACCGCCAGCTGGCTGAACCGGTCCAGCCGCCGGGCGAGGCGGCCGCCGAGCAGCGCGGGCGGGTTGAAACCGTCCACCCGGCAGGAGAAGTCGACGGCCAGGCCGGCGAGTTCGGGGTCGGGCCGGGCGGTGGGGCCGCCACCGAGGAAGTGCCGCCAGACGTCCTCCGCGCCGGTGCCGGCCGGGGTGACCAGGCCGAGTCCGGTGACGGCGACCGCGTGCCGGCTCAACTGGCCGATTCCTTGGCCAGGGTGGCGTCCGCGTGGGCGGCGAGCTCGCCGAGGGTGCGGTCCGGGGTGAGGTCGGCGACGGTGACGCCGAGCCGCTCCTCCACCACCAGCGAGAGCTCGACCAGGGCGAGGCTGTCGAGTTCCAGCGAGGCGAGGGTGGCGTCGGGGGTGACCACCGAGGGGGAGGCGTCGAACTCGTCGACCAGGCAGGCGCGGATCGTCTCGTAGGTGCTGGGCATGGTGAAGTTTCCTTTCAGCTCAGGGAGTTCGTGAAGTCCGAGGACGGCGGCGACGGAGCGTCCGGGCGGTCGAGGACGGCTGCGGAGCGCCGGGGCAGTCGGGTCCAGGCGAGGACGGCGCCGAGCAGGGCGACCGTGCCGCCCACCACGGCCGCGGCGGCGAGGCCGTCGGTGAAGGCGGCCGGGTCGCCGGGGGCGCCACCGGTGAGCGAGGTGGCGAGGACGGAGCCGAGCACCGCCACACCGAGGGTCGAACCGACCTGCCGGGTGGCGTCGTTGAGCGCCGAGCCGACGCCCGCGGCGGCGACCGGGACGGCGCTCATCACCAGCTCGGTGGCGACCGGGGCGAGCAGTCCGGCGCCGAGCCCGGACAGGGCCTCGAAGCGCAGCACCGGTCCGTCCCCCGATCCGGCGGCCAGCCGGCCGAGTTGGACGAATCCTGCGGCGATCAGCAGCATCCCTCCGGTCGAGGGCACCCGGGCGCTCGACCGCCGGGCGAGCAGCGGCCCGAGCAGCGCGCCGGTGGCGAGGCCGAGGGAGAGCGGGATCATCCGCAGCCCGGCCTGCCAGGCGCTCAGCCCGCGGACCTGCTGGAGGTAGAGGGTGAGCAGGAACATCGCGCCGAACATCGCGAAGGACATCAGCGCGAGCGTGCAGGTGGCCGGCCAGACCGGCCCGCCGCGCAACAGCCGGACCGGCACCATCGGTGCGGCGCAGCGGAGTTGGCGCCACACGAAGGCCGTCAGCAGCAGTGCGGCGAGGGCGAAGGCGGCGAGCACGGCGGGGCTGGTCCAGCCTCGGCCCGGGGCCTCGATCACGCCCCAGACCAGCGCGAGCAGCCCGGCGCAGGACAGCAGCGC
>NZ_JAFLNG010000964.1 GCF_017427025.1 Streptomyces sp. FH025 | reverse complement strand
GGGCGTCTGGGGCAATCCGGGCCAGGCCAACTACGCGGCCGGCAACACCTTCCTGGACGCCCTGGCCGCGTACCGCCGCCGGTCCGGGCTGCCCGCGACGTCCCTGGTGTGGGGGCCGTGGGAACACGGCATGACCGCGAAGCTGGACCGGGCCGACTGGCAGCGCATGTCCCGCCAGGGCCTGAGGCCGCTGCCCGGACCCGACGGCCTCTCGATGCTGGACGCTGCCGTCCACGCTGCCGCCCCCCTGGTGGTGACGGCCAAGCTGGACCTCGCCGCCCTGCGGCGTTCCGGAGAGGTCCCGCCGCTGCTGTCCGGCCTGGTCCGCGCCGGGCAGTCAGGCTCGCCCACCCGACGCACGGCAGGCGTTCCGACGGCCGACGGCCGCAACGCGCTGGGCACCCGGCTCCTGGGACTCGGCCCCGCCGAGCGGACGGAGACCGTCCTCGACCTGGTCGCGGCTCAGGCCGCTCTGGTGCTCGGCATGACCGGACCCGAGGGCATCGAGGCGGGCCGGGCGTTCCGCGACACCGGCTTCGACTCGCTCACCTCCGTCGAACTGCGCAACCGGCTGAACGCGGTGACGGGCCTCCGGCTGCCCGCCACCGCCGTCTTCGACTACCCGACGCCGGCCGCCCTGGCCGGATTCGTGCTCGGAGAGCTGATCGGCGAGGCCGAGGCGGCACCGGCGCAGACCGCGTTCCCGCTGACGGCGGGTGGCGTCGCCGCTGACGAGGACCGCGTGGTCATCGTCGGCATGGGGTGCCGGTTCCCGGGCGGGGTGTCGTCGCCGGAGGACTTCTGGGAGCTGGTGGCGGCGCGTAGGGACGCGGTCGGACCCTTCCCGACGGACCGCGGCTGGCCCGAGGACGTCCACGACCCGGATCCTGAGGCCGTCGGCAAGAGCCTGTCCGACGAGGGTGGATTCCTGTACGACGCGGGGGAGTTCGACGCGGGCTTCTTCGGGATCAGTCCGCGTGAGGCCGTGGCGATGGATCCGCAGCAGCGCCTGCTGTTGGAGACGTCGTGGGAGGCGTTGGAGGGCGCGGGGATCGATCCGACGGGGCTGCGGGGCAGTGCGACGGGTGTGTTCGCGGGGTTGATCTACCACGACTACCTGCCGTTCGGCGCGGTGTCCGAGAACGTCGAGGGCTACGTCGGCACCGGCGGATCGGGCGGTGTGGCGTCCGGTCGGGTGGCGTATGCGCTGGGGCTGGAGGGTCCGGCGGTGACGGTGGACACGGCGTGTTCGTCGTCGCTGGTGGCGCTGCACCTGGCGTGTCAGTCGCTGCGTTCGGGTGAGAGCTCGCTGGCGCTGGCCGGCGGCGTGAACGTGATGTCGACGCCCGGGACGTTCATCGACTTCACCAAGCAGGGTGGTCTGGCGGCGGATGGTCGCTGCAAGGCGTATGCGGAGTCCGCGGACGGGACGGGCTGGGGCGAGGGCGTCGGCGTCCTGGTCCTGGAGCGGCTTTCGGACGCTCGGCGGCTCGGGCACAAGGTGCTCGCGGTGGTCGCGGGGACCGCGGTCAACCAGGACGGTGCGTCGAACGGTCTGACGGCGCCGAACGGTCCCTCGCAGCAGCGGGTGATCCGGTCGGCTCTGGCCAGTGCCGGGGTGGGTGCGGACGGCGTCGATGTGGTCGAGGGCCACGGGACGGGAACGCGTTTGGGCGATCCGATCGAGGCGCAGGCGCTGTTGGCGACGTATGGCCAGGGGCGTCCGGTCGATCGGCCGCTGTTGCTGGGGTCGGTGAAGTCGAACATCGGGCATGCGCAGGCTGCTGCCGGTGTCGCGGGTGTCATCAAGATGGTGACCGCGATGCAGCGCGGTGTCGTTCCCGCGACGCTGCATGTGGATGCGCCGTCCTCGCATGTGGACTGGGAGACGGGTGCCGTCCGTCTGGTGACCGAGGCGCAGCCGTGGCCGGAGACGGGTGAGCGTCCGCGGCGTGCGGGTGTGTCGTCGTTCGGGTTCTCCGGCACGAATGCGCACGTGATCATCGAGCAGGCTCCTGTCGAGGAGGCTGCCGCGCCTCGTGCGGACGGTGGCAGGGTTCTGCCTGTTGTTCCGTGGGTGGTGTCGGGGCGTTCGGTGGCGGGTCTTGCGGGTCAGGCTGAGCGGCTGGCGGCTTTCGTGGAGCAGAGCCAGGATGTGGATCTTGCCGGTGTCGGCTGGTCGTTGGCTGTGTCGCGTGCGGCGTTGGAGCAGCGGGCGGTGGTGCTCGGTGCTGATGCTGGCGAACTCGCGGCTGGTCTTGG
>NZ_JAFLNG010000963.1 GCF_017427025.1 Streptomyces sp. FH025 | reverse complement strand
GACGGCGACCGGTTCCAGCGGGGGTTCGCGGCGCTCCCAGCGGAGCGGGACACCGCTCACGACGGTGCGACCACCGCGGCCAGGCCCGCCCGGACGCCTGCCAGCGGGGTCGGCAGGTCCGCCGGGTCGAAGCCCGCGTCGATCTCGCGCAGCACGGCCTCCAGCCGCAGCCGGGAGTCCTGGCCGTCCGGCAGCCCGCCGTGTTCCGCGAGCAGGGCGGCGCCGGTGCGCAGCAGCCGCTCGGCGCGGGCCGCGCTGCTGCGGGACAGTTCCTCGGCGGTGTGCGCCAGGCTGCGGTTGGCGGCCTGGTCGATCAGGTCGGCGAGGGTCTCGCGGGCGAGCGTCTGACTGTCGGCGGTAGGGGCGATCAGCGGCAGGACCCACAGGTCGCGGGCGGAGGCGGCGGTGCGGCCGTCGAGGACGGCGGCGGCCGCGACGAGCCTCTGGGAGCGTACGGCGCGCCGGTCGCTGACCGGGACGCCCGCGGCCCGCAGCCGCCGCAGGGCGGTGGCCAGCAGCGGGGTGACGGCGTCGAGCTCGCAGCCCTGGGCGGCGGCGGCCAGTCGGTCGAGTGCGCCGAGCAGGTCGCCGGACGCGGCGGGGGCGGCCGGGAGGCGGCCTGACTCCAGGAGTTCCTCCAGCCGGGCGTCGGCGACCGGTTCGACGAAGACCCGGGCGAGGAACCGGTCGGCGAACGCGGCCAGCGCGGGGTCCTCGGGCAGGTGGTTGGCGGCGCCGACGCAGATCCGCAGCGGACTGGCGAGGGTGGTGCGGCCGCGCCGGAAGACCCGTTCGTTGAGCAGGCCGAGCAGGGTGTTGAGCACGGCGGTCGAGCCGAGGAAGATCTCGTCCAGGAACGCGAACTCGGCCTCGGGCAGCATTCCGGCGGTCTCGAACTCGACCCGGCCCTCGCGCAGCCGGCGCAGGTCGACGGGGCCGAACAGTTCGTTGGGCTCGGTGAAGCGGCCGAGCAGGTACTCGAAGGACCGCCCGCCCAGCTGCGCCGCGACCCGTCGCACGGCCTCCGACTTGGCGGTTCCGGGGGCGCCGATCACCAGCAGGTGCTCACCGGCGACGGCGCACAGCGCGACCACCTCGGCCACCGTCTCGCGCCCGACCATGCCCCGGCCGGCGGCGGCCACGGCGGCGGCGATGAGGTCGGCGTCGGCGGTGGGCCCGGCATCGGGCCCGGACATCGGGGTGGTGGTGGCGGTCGTCTCGGTCACGAACACCGGAGTCTACGGTGGCCCTGGCGCCGCTGACCATCGGGTTTCCGCCCGGGGCCGGGGCGGCCAGCCCCCTTGCCGGGCACGCCCCGCTCGGGCGCCCAGGACTCTCGAGCGCCCCGGGGCACTCGGGCGCTCGGAGCGGGACAGATGCTTGGTCAACAGAAAACCGAACGCACTGTTTTTTCTCTCCGGTTTTTCTCTCTCCGGTTTTTCTCTCCGGCCGCTGCGCCTCAGGCCGCACCAACCCCGTCGGCCGCCGCGAGCTCGGCCGCCACCCGCCCGCCCCGGTCCGGCGCCAGGTCCAGCGAGGCCAGCACGCCCGGGACGGCGACGCTCGGCATCAGGTGCTGGTAGAGCACGGCGACCCGGCGCTCCAGCTCGGCCCGGCCGGACGTCTTCCGGCACTGGATCTGCACCCCCGTCCAGGCCCCGGTGAGCAGCCAGGCCGTCTCGGCCGGCACCACGTGCGGCAGCAGCTCGCCGCGCTCGCCGGCCGCCGTCAGCACGTCCTCCGACCGGCGGATCCAGCCGGGCGCGGCGCAGCCGCCGACGTCGCCGTACGCGTCCTGGCCGAGCGAGAGCCGGGCGCCCGCGCTGAGCAGCGGGTCGCGCGGCATGCGATGGGCGATCACCATGCCCATGTCCACGAACTCCTGGAGCTTGCAGTCCCGCTCGGGGATCCGCTCCCGCTCGAACCGCTCCTCGACGACGCCCCGGGCGAGCTCCCGCTTGGACGCGAAGTGGAAGTACACCGCGCCTCGGGTCACTCCCGCGCGCGCGACCACCTCGCCGATCGTCGCGCCCTCGTAGCCGTACTCGTCGAAGACCGAGGCCGCCGCCTCCAGGATCAGCCGACGCGTCCGGACCGCCCGCTCCTGTTGCACCATCGCCACCACCCCACCCGAAGGCTCGGCAAATAAAACCAAACACCCTGTATCTTACTAGCGGCCCGTCAGACACTCGCCGTGACCCAGCCTGCGGTAGAGCCGCCCTTGAGCGGCGGGAAACCGGCGGAAGACCGCATGGCGGCAGGAGTCCACCC
>NZ_JAFLNG010000962.1 GCF_017427025.1 Streptomyces sp. FH025 | reverse complement strand
AGGGCACCGCGAACGGCCGCACCTGGCAGGCCTGGGCCGCCCTGTGGCCGGCCGCCCCCACCAAGGAGGACGCCCACCGGCAGGCGCAACTGATGTGGGAGGACCGGCACGCCGCCATCCCGCAGCTGCCGAAGCCGATCGACACCGAGATCGACCGCGGGTGGCGGCCGGACATGGACGAGGTGAACCTGTACCTCACCCTGGACGGCAAGCGACAGGTCGACGACAGCGTGCACCAGACCGGCGTTCTGGGCGCGTCGGACGACACGCCCTCGGGCGCCTTCACCTCCGTCGGTGGAACGATGCTCGGCTTCAAGGGCGGGGAGATGGGCGCCTCGCCGGTGGTGATCCAGGGCGTCACGCCCAAGGTCGCCAAGGTCGTGGTCACCTGGGAGACCGGCGGCACCACCGAAGCCGTGCCGGTCACGGTCGGGGACTCCAGCACCCGCTGGGTCGCCGTCGCCAAGAAGCCGGGCTCCGACGCCAAGTCCTTCGTGTTCTACGGCGCGGACGGCACGGTCCTCGGCACCGACTCCGGCTGGTTCCGCTCCTCCTGAGGAGCCGCTGACCTCAGGTCGCCGGTGGCGAACCCCGCCGGCGGCCGGCCGGGGAACGGCGAAGCCCCCGTAGCGAATCCGCTACGGGGGCTTCCCGGGTTGTGGCCAGGGCCGGGGTCGAACCGGCGACCTTCCGCTTTTCAGGCGGACGCTCGTACCAACTGAGCTACCTGGCCGTACTGCACCGTCTCTGGCGAGACGAGCGATCCCGACGGGACTTGAACCCGCGACCTCCACCTTGACAGGGTGGCGAGCTAACCAACTGCTCCACGGGACCTTGTAGTGGCGAACCACTCAGGTCTTGCGGCACTGCTTGTACAACGGTACTGCGTGCCCCCAACGGGATTCGAACCCGTGCTACCGCCTTGAAAGGGCGGCGTCCTGGGCCACTAGACGATGAGGGCTTGTGGCCTCCCGTTGCTGTTTCCAGCGCTTGGGGACGACGAGAAGCATATGGGATGCGGGGCGGATCGCCAAAACGGGTTTCGGCCGGGTGGGGGTGCGGGCCTGCGGGGCGGGTCAGGACCAGCCCAGTTCGTGGAGCTCGTGGTCGTCGAAGCCGAAGTGGTGGGCGACCTCGTGGATGACGGTGGTGCGGACCTCCTCGACCACCTGCTCGCGGGTCTCGCAGTGGCGCAGGGTGGGGCCGCGGTAGATCAGGATGCGGTCGGGCAGGACGCCCGCGTACCACTCGCCGCGTTCGGTGAGCGGGGTGCCCTCGTAGAGGCCGAGGAGCTCCGGGTCGTCCGGGTCCGGCTCGTCCTCGACGAAGATCGCGACGTTGTCCATCATGGCCGCGAGCTGCGGGGGAATCCCGTCCAGGGCGTCGCTGACCAGCGTCTCGAACTCTTCCCGGGTCATCTCCACCGGATCATTGTCGGCTCTGGGGTGACGGTGTGCCAGGCAGCGGGCGGCGGTGTTCGCGGCGGTGTTTGATGAGGCTATGGCGACCTCGGAGGACGCACGGGAGGCGCGGGCGGCGGCGACGCTGCCCGGTCGGCCGCCGGTGCTGCGCGGGCAGGGGCCGACCGTCGCGGTGGTCGCCGCCGGCGGGGCGGTCGGGGCGGTGGCGCGGTACGCGGCCGGGCTGGCCTGGCCGACCGGGCCGACGGCCTTCCCGTGGACGACGCTGGCGGTCAACGTGGTCGGCTGCGCGGTGATCGGGGTGTTCCTGGTGGCGATCACCGAGGGGCGCCCGGCGCATCCGCTGCTGCGGCCGTTCTTCGGCACCGGGGTGCTGGGCGGGTTCACCACCTTCTCCACGTACGCGGTGGACATCCGGCGGCTGCTGGTGGCGGACCGGCTCGGGCCCGGGCTGGCGTACCTGGGGCTGACCGTGCTGGGCGCGCTCGGCGCGGTGTGGACGGCGGCGGCGCTGACCCGGCGGGTGATCGGCCGGGCCGGCCGCGGGGGCGGTGCCCGGTGAGCCGGCTGAGCGGGCCGGCGCTGCGGCTGACCGTCCTGGTGGGCGAGAGCGACACCTGGCACCACCGGCCGCTGTACAGCGAGATCGTGCACCGGGCGCGGGCCGCCGGGCTGGCCGGGGCGAGCGTGTTCCGGGGGATCGAGGGGTTCGGCGCCTCCTCGCTGGTGCACACGGCGCGGCTGCTGTCGCTGAGCGAGGACCTGCCGGTGGCGGTGGTGGTCGTGGACGAGGAGGAGCGGGTGCGGGCGTTCCTGCCGCAGTTGGAGGACCTGGTGGCGGAGGGCCTGGT
>NZ_JAFLNG010000961.1 GCF_017427025.1 Streptomyces sp. FH025 | reverse complement strand
TTGCGCACACCCGCGACACTCGGCACGCTTGAACGCATGACACAGCCGCTGCCCATGGAGTCCGTCGAGGTGCTGCGGAAGCACCAGGAGCGAGAAGAGCGCGGGATCAACCGGATCATCGACGAGCGCATGGCGGATCCGGCACCGGGCGTCCCCATCGAGGAGATCATGGGGGAGACACTGGCGCGCGGAGAGTGAGTACCGCACCGTCTTCCGAGCCGAGGCCCAGGCCGAACTCCTCAAGATCCCCCGTGATACGGCCCTGCGCATCCTCGCCAAGCTCACCGAGCTGGAGCGCGACCCCCTGGGGTTCAACACCACGGCACTCGTGTCCCAGCCCGACCGCCGCCGCCTACGGGTGGGCGACTACCGCGTGATCTACACGATCGACGACGGCCACCTGATCGTGTGGGTCGTCCACGTCGCACACCGCTCCACCGTCTACGACACCTGAGCGGAACGCCGAGGGGCCGGACTCGTGGGAGTCCGGCCCCTCGCAGGGGAGTTGCGCCGTCCGGTCAGACGTTGAAGCGGAACTCGACGACGTCGCCGTCCTGCATGACGTATTCCTTGCCCTCGATGCGGGCCTTGCCCTTGGCGCGAGCGTCGGCGATGGAGCCGGTCTCGACCAGGTCGGCGAAGGAGATCACCTCGGCCTTGATGAAGCCCTTCTGGAAGTCGGTGTGGATGACTCCGGCGGCCTCGGGGGCGGTGGCGCCCTTCTTGATGGTCCAGGCGCGGGCCTCCTTGGGGCCTGCCGTGAGGTAGGTCTGGAGGCCGAGGGTGTCGAAGCCGACGCGGGCCAGGGTGGCGAGGCCGGGCTCCTCCTGGCCCATGGACTGGAGGAGTTCGAGGGCCTCGTCGTCGTCCAGCTCGATCAGCTCGGACTCGATCTTGGCGTTGAGGAAGATCGCCTCGGCCGGGGCGACCAGCTCGCGCTGGGCGTTCTTGAAGTCCTCGTCGGCCAGCTCGGCCTCGTCCACGTTGAAGACGTAGAGGAAGGGCTTGGCGGTCAGCAGGTGCAGGTCGCGGATCGGGGCGGTGTCGAAGCCGGCCTCGAAGAGGGTCTTGCCGGTCTCCAGGATCGCCTGGGCGGCCTCGGCGGCGGCCAGCACGGGGGCGGTGTCCTTCTTCAGGCGCGCCTCCTTCTGGAGCCGCGGCAGGACCTTCTCGATGGTCTGGAGGTCGGCCAGGATCAGCTCGGTGTGGATGGTCTCGATGTCGTCCTTGGGCGACACCTTGCCGTCCACGTGCACCACGTCCGGGTCGGTGAAGGCGCGCACGACCTGGCAGATCGCGTCCGACTCGCGGATGTTGGCGAGGAACTTGTTGCCCAGGCCCTCGCCCTCGCTGGCGCCGCGCACGATGCCGGCGATGTCGACGAAGTCGACGGTGGCCGGGAGGATGCGCTGGGAGCCGAAGATCTCGGCGAGCTTCGCCAGCCGCACGTCGGGGACGCCGACGACGCCGACGTTCGGCTCGATGGTGGCGAACGGGTAGTTGGCCGCCAGCACGTCGTTCTTGGTCAGGGCGTTGAACAGGGTCGACTTGCCGACGTTCGGCAGGCCGACGATTCCGATCGTGAGCGACATGAAGCGCAGTCCCGTGGGCTTGGAGGAGTTGGGTCGGCACCGTACGGGCCGACCCCCAAGTCTACGGGCAGCGCCTCGGGTGGCTCACGCCTCGGTCGCCGCCGGGCCCGGCTCCAGGAACTCCAGCCGGTTGCCCAGGTTGTCGGCGCTGTGGAAGCGGCGGCGCCCGGGCACGTCGCCGTCCCAGCGAACCTCGTGGCCGTGGGCGGCGAGCCGCTCGGCGAGGGCGTCCAGCGAGCGCACCTGGATGCCCGGGTGCCCCTTGCGGGCCGGGCGGAAGTCCGGGGTGACACCGAGGTGCACCTCGACCCCGCCGCCCCGGAACCAGCAGCCGCCGCGGGCGGCCAGCACCGGCGGCTTCGCCAGCTCGGTCATGCCGAGGACGCCGGACCAGAAGGCGCGGCACTCGTCCTCGGCCCCGGCCGGGATGTCCAGCTGGACGTGGTCGAGGCGTTCGAAGGCGAATTCGTCGGTCATGTCCAGCCCCCGCACTGTCATCCGATGATCATGGCGCGCGGCCCGGCCGCGCAGGTCAGCCCCCGTGGGTGACCACCACAGGACTACTCCATCCCGAGACACGGGACAAGACCTGAACGGTCCATTACACAGTGTGGCGATGATCGGACCGTACGTTGGGCGGGTGGAGCAGAGCATCCGTACCCAGCCGCCAGGGCCCAGACGCC
>NZ_JAFLNG010000960.1 GCF_017427025.1 Streptomyces sp. FH025 | reverse complement strand
CCGCAGCGGCGACAGCAGCAGGGGTACGGGCACCAACAGGAAGCCCGCCGCACAGAGCCACAGCGCGGCGCGCGGCCCGGCCCAGTCGGCGACGGCCCCGCCCCCGAGGGCGCCGATCGGCATGGTGCCCCAGACCAGGAAGCGCATGGTGGCGTTCATCCGTCCGAGCAGCTCCGGCGGGCAGACGCTCTGCCGGAAGCTGACCTGCGCGACGTTGTAGGCCACCGCCCCGAACAGCACCACCCCGTTGGCGAGGCCGAACAGCAGCGCGCCCGTGCCGCCGTCGGACAGCGGCCACAGCATCGCGAAGGGCGCGGTGACCACGGTGGACAGCCAGATCAGCCGGGCCTGCCCGACCCACCGGGAGAGCCGCCCGGCGCACAGCGCGCCCGCCAGCCCGCCGACGGCGGAGGCGGACAGCAGCACGCCGATGGTGCCCGGCGACAGGTCGAGCACCCGCACCCAGAAGACCGTCTGCACGGCCATCAGCACGGCGGAGAACAGGTTGGACGTGGCGGTGGCGGTGGCGATCGACCGCAGCAGCGGGTGTCTGAGCACGAAGCGCACGCCCTCGGCCACCTCGGCGCGCAGCGAGCGTCCGGGGTCCGGCTCCGGCAGCGCCTCCTCGACCCTGATCCGGGTGAGCAGCAGGGCCGAGGCGAGGTAGCCGCAGGCGTCGGCGACGATGGCGAGCGGCGCGCCGAGCAGTTGGACCAGGGCGCCGCCCAGGCCCGGTCCGGCGATCTGCGCCGAGGAGCGGACCGTCTCCAGCGCGCCGTTCCCGCCGACCAGGTGCTCGCGCGGCAGGACGGCGGGCAGGAAGGACTGGTGGGCGACGTCGAAGAACACCGTGGCCACCCCGGTGACCAGCGCGACCAGGTAGAGCTGGGGCATGGTCAGCACCCCGAGCGCCGCCGCCGGCGGGATCGAGCCGACGGCGAGGCAGCGCACCACGTCGGCGCGGACCAGCACCGGGAGCTTGCGCATCCGGTCCAGCCAGGCGCCGGCCGGCAGGCCGACCAGCAGGAACGCGGCGGTCTCGGCAGCGGTCAGCAGACCGACCTCGAACGGGGTGGCGTCCAGTACCAGCACGGCCACCAACGGCAGTGCTACGAGGGTGACCTGACTGCCCGTCTGAGCCGCCGCGGCGCCGGTCAACAGGAACCGGAAATCGCGGTGGCCGAGCAGACGGGGCTGGCGGGAGTGCGACATCTCGTTCATCAGTGCGACTCTCGGTCACCGATTCGATACCCGGCAACCTTCGCGTCCGTTTCCGGACGATCACCAGGTCGGCCGGATCCCGCCACCGTCGCGACCGGCACTTGTGCCCGTCCCACGGGTCCTCGCGCGCCGCGCCGGATGCGCTCCGCGACCGTCGACGCCTGTCGGACCGGGCGGCGCGGGCCCGGCGGTCCCCCCGATCACCGCCGGGCCCGCGCGTCCATTTCATCGTCCGGTATTCGGACGTTCGATTTCCAGCCACCGGACGGAGTCCCTCAACTTGGCCGGATCCCGTGGAGCACGGCCCGTCCGTAACCCCACCGTGATATCGGCGTGACCGACCGGAGCCGTCATCCGAGGTGCCCGGTCGGCGCGTCAGCCCGGCGCGGCGCGTCGCCGCCCCGGGCGAGGACGCCTCACCGCCCTGCGGGAAGGCGTCTCACCGCCCCGCAGGAAGACGCGTCACCGCGAGCACCGCCATGTCGTCGTCCCGTGGCCCGCCGGTCCACCGCGCCACGTCCGCCACCAGCGCGTCCACCGCCTCCCCCGGCCCCGCGAACGGGCCGAGCGGGGCGAGCCCGAGCACCGGGTCGTAGAACTCCCCCGCCGCGTCCCGGGCCTCGGTCACCCCGTCGGTCACCAGCAGCAGCGTGCAGCCGGGCGGGAAGGGCCGGGTCTGCACCTCCGGCCGCGCCACCCCCAGCACGCCCATGCAGAGCGGCAGCCCCGGGTCGGCCGCGTCCCACCGCCGCACCCCCGGAGGGGCGCCGCCCAGCAGGTACGGCCCGGGGTGGCCGCAGTCCAGCGTGCGCACGGCCTCCTCCCCCGGCGGGAACTCCACCAGCAGCGCCGTGATGAACCCCTCCAGCCACACCTCCTCGCCCAGCCAGACCATCTCCCTGACCAGCGAGCGCTCCAGCTCGTCCGCGAGGGCGCGCAGGTCCGGCACGTGGTGCGAGTGCTCCCGGAAGGCGCCGAGCAGCAGCGACACCGCCCCCACCGCTTGCAGCCCCTTGCCCCGCACGTCCGCGATCAGCCCGCGAACCCCGTACGGGGTGACCTGC
>NZ_JAFLNG010000096.1 GCF_017427025.1 Streptomyces sp. FH025 | reverse complement strand
GAGGCTGGCGTCGAAGGCGCGCAGGGTGGCGTCGTAGCCCTGGTCGGCGTTCCACAGCTTGGTGGTGATGAACAGGTCCTCGCGCGGCAGGCCGGAGGCGGCCAGGGCGCGGCCGACGCCGGTCTCGTTGCCGTAGATCGCGGCGGTGTCGATGCTGCGGTAGCCGGCCTCCAGCGCGGAGGAGACGGCGGCGGTGGTCTCGTCGTCGGGGACCTGGAAGACGCCGAAGCCGAGCTGGGGGATCTCGACGCCGTTGTTGAGCTTCACGGTGGGGATGCTGGGGTTGTTCATGGTGCGCACTTTCAGAGAGGGCGGTCAGTGAGGGTGTAGCGGACGGTCTGGGCGCTGATGAGTCCGTCGCGGAAGACGAAGGTGTCGGTGCCGTCGGTGACCTGGTGAGTGGCGGTGACGGCGGTCCACTGGAGGAACAGCACCCCGTCCGCGAACTGTGGGTCCAGGTGCCAGTCGGCGCCCGGGAGATCGGCCAGGAGGCGGCCGATGACCCGCCGGACCCCGTCGTGGCCGCGGAACGCGCCCTCGGGGGTGATGAGGACGGTGTCCTCGGTGTAGTTCCCGGCGATGTGGTCGAGGTCCCCGGTGCCCAGGCGCTGCCCGTGGTCGGCGAAGACCTCCTGCGGGGTGCGGGTCACCGGGCGAGTTCCGTCAGCGCGGCGGTGGCGAAGGAGTGGTCCTGCTCGGGGGCGCCGCCGCCGAGGCCGATGGCGCCGACGAGCTTGCCGTCGCGGTGGATCGGGACGCCGCCGGCGATGAAGAGGAGCGGCCGGTCGAGCGCGGTGGGCAGGGTGTGGAACGGTCCGTCCGGCTTGACGAGGTCGACCAGGTCGGCGGTGGGGGCGCCCAGCTGGAGGGCGGTGTACGCCTTGCGGGTGCTGGTCTCCCCGGAGATCAGCACGGCGCTGTCGTCGCGGAGGAAGGCGAGCGGGTGGCCGCCCGCGTCCAGGACGGTGACGCTGACCGCGACCCCGGCCGCGTGGGCGGCGCGGCGGGCGGCTGCGACGAGGGTCTCGGCGTCGGCGGTGGTCAGCGGGGTGAGGGTGGTGCTCATGGTGGCGCTTCTCCTGGAAGGAACGGGGAGGGGGGAACGGGGAGAGGGACTGTCAGTGGTGGACGGGGACGGGAGCGGCGGTGACCGCGCTCGCCCGTACGGGGGCGCGGCGCTCCAGGACGGCGGACCAGACGGCCAGCAGGAGGGCGGCCCCGGCGAGCAGCGCGCCGACCCAGTTCGGGGCGGTGTAGCCGAGGCCGGCGGTGATGACCAGGCCGCCGAGCCAGGCGGCGAGGGCGTTGCCGAGGTTGAAGGCGCCGATGTTGACGGCGGAGGCCAGGGTGGGCGCGCCGTGCGCCTGGTCGAGGACCCGCTTCTGCAGCGGCGGGACGGTGGCGAAGCCGAGTGCCCCGACGAGCAGGATCGAGACCGCGGCGAGGATCTTGTTGTGCGCGGTGAGGGTGAACAGGGCCAGGACGACGGCGAGTCCGCCGAGGGAGGCGTAGAGCATCGGCATCAGCTTGCGGTCGGCGAACTTGCCGCCGAGCAGGTTGCCGAGGAACATCCCGACGCCGAACAGGACCAGCAGCCAGGTGACGGCGCCGTCGGAGTACCCGGCGACATGGGTCATCATCGGGGCGATGTAGGTGATCGCCGCGAAGACACCGCCGAAGCCGAGGACGGTCATCGCCATGGCGAGCAGGACCTGGGGGTTGCGGAACGCCGTGAGCTCACGGCGCAGGTGGGCGCCCTCGGGGCGGGGCAGGGCGGGGACGAGCTTGGCGATGCCGAGCAGTCCGACCACGCCGAGCGCGGCGACGACGGCGAAGGTGACGCGCCAGCCGACGGCCTGGCCGATGAAGGTGCCCAGCGGAACGCCGACGATGTTGGCGATGGTGAGGCCGGTGAACATCGTGGCGATGGCGCCGGCCTTCTTGTCGGGGGCCACGAGGTCGGCGGCGACCACCGAGCCGATGCCGAAGAACGCGCCGTGGGCGAGGGAGGCCACGATGCGGCCGGCGAGCATCACGCCCATGGTCGGTGCCACGGCGGAGAGCAGGTTCCCCGCCACGAACAGGCCCATGAGGATCATGAGCATCGTCTTGCGGCTGATCCGGGTGCCGAGCACCGTCATCAGCGGGGCGCCGATGACGACGCCGATCGCGTAACCGGTGACCAGGAGTCCGGCGGAGGGGATGGACACCCCGTAGTCGCCGGCGATCTCGGGCAGCAGGCCCATGACCACGAACTCGGTCGTACCGATCCCGAAGGCCCCGATGGCCAGGGCTAGGAGCGCGAGAGGCATGGTGTGCTGCCCTCCATACGATTGCTGTTGCGCCTTACGTGCCCCAACAATAGTTGCATGCGCGGGCTAAGTGCAAGTGCGGATATTCGCTCATCGCTGATGGTGGGTGATGGCGGCGGAATGTGAACGGGGGTGGGGCTCGAGCTCCGGGCGGTGGTGGATCGCGCATCCGGGGCCATGGAGGGTAATACTTGCATGAGCGTGATACATGCGCTGGCCGATATTGTGTGCAAGGGTTTATCCTGGAGAGCACGTACCTGGAAGGAGAGCCGCGCCCATGACCGCCACGGACCCCGCGCTGACCGCCCTCGCCAACGGCTGGGCCGCCCTCTACCTCCTGGCCGGCCGGATCGAGGCGCACATCGAGCGCGCCCTCCAGGCCGAGCACGACCTGAGCGTGCGCGAGTACTCGCTGCTCGACGTGCTCAGCCGCCAGCACGACGGCCAGGGCGGGCACCTGCAGATGAAGCAGGTCGCCGACGCGGTCGTCCTCAGCCAGAGCGCCACCACCCGTCTCGTCACCCGGCTGGAGGACCGCGGCCTGCTCTCGCGCTACCTCTGCGCGACCGACCGCCGCGGCATCTACACCGACGTGACCGGGCCCGGCCTGGAGCTCCTGGAAGCGGCCAGGCCGACCAACGAGACCGCCCTCCGGGAGGCGTTGGACGAGGCCGCCAAGAACCCCGAGCTGGCCCCGCTGGTCGCCACCGTCGAGGAGATGAACATGCCGCGACGGCTCCCGGAGCCCGCTGCCACGCGCTGAGCACGACGAAGCCCCGGGACCTCGCCAAGGCGGTCCCGGGGCTTCGTGCTGGCATCTATGCGAGCAATCCCGTCCTCTGGAGCAACTCGTCTGCTCCATTCGGTCGGGCCGGCTTCAGTGCGGGCTGCGTCGCTCGGCGGCGTCGAACGCGGGTGAGAGCGGGGCCAGTGCCGAGCGGAGCTGGTCGGGCAGTGAGCCGGAGGGCGCGACCAGCCCTCCGGCGGCCAAACTCCCGGCGGCCTCCGCGTTACCGGCCGGCCGGAGCCAGTCTTCCAGCGCGATGCGAACCGCCGCGGCCACGCTTGCCGCGAGAACACGGGCCGTGTGCGGTCCGGCGTCACCCAGGCGTTCGGCGATCACCGCCGCGAGAGGGGGCTCGATGCCGGCGGTGGCGTCGAGGAACGCGTCGCGCAGCGCCGTCCGGGTGGTGATCAGCAGCAGCGCCCGGTGTTCGTGCTCGCCGGTCTTCGTGTACTGCTCGACCACGGCTTCGGTGACGGCGTCGGCCAGGCGCGCTCCTGCGGGCCGGGCCGCGACCGCGGACGCGATCCGCGTCTCCCGGTCCGCGGTGACGGCGGCGACGATCGCCTGCTCGCGGCTGGCGAAGTAGTTGTTGTAGGTGCGCGGTGAGACCCCGGCCGCCTCGGCGATGTCGTCGACCCGCACCCGGTCCGGTCCGCGTTCCAGGGCAAGGCGCAGGGCCGCCTCGCGCAGTGCCTCGCGCGTGGCCTGCTTCTTCCGCTCCCGCAGCCCTGGTGGTGGTGTCGGTGTCGTCACGGTGTCAGCGTTCCACACAGAGCTGCGCGCACGCAAGCTTGCGTGCGCGCACTTTTCCTGTCAGCCTCGATCCGGCCGAGACCGATAGGCCGAGACCGATAGGGCGAGATCGATGGGCAAGACCGATAGGAAGGACGGCGTCATGCGAGCAAGAGGAATGACCTACGACACCGGATTCGTCGTGCGCGGCCAGACGTCCCGCGAGCACTTCGACCCCGCGGTGGTCCGGCGCGAGCTCGGCATCATCCGCGACGACCTGCACTGCAACGCGGTCCAGATCATCGGCGGCGACCCGGACCGCCTGGAGCTGGCCGCCGGTGCCGCCGCGGAGCTCGGCCTGGAGATCTGGTTCTCGCCCTATCCGCTGGAGCTGGAACCGGAGCAGATCCTCACGCTCTTCCGCGACTGCGCCGAGCGGGCCGAACGGCTCCGGCGGCAGGGGGCCACGGTCGTGTTCGTCGCAGGGGTCGAGCTGAGCGTGATGAACCGCGGGTTCCTGCCCGGTGGGAGCCCCGAGGAGCGGGTCGAGCAGCTGATGAGCCGACCCGAACGGCGGGCCGACGCGATGCGCGAGCTCGGTGTGCGCGTCAACGCGTTCCTCCGCGACGCCGCGGCCACGGTCCGCGAGCGCTTCCGGGGTGAACTGACCTACGCGTCCATCCAGTTCGAGCAGGTCGACTGGACTCCCTTCGACATCACGACGTTCGAGCTGATCCGCTCCGCCGAGGTCGCCGACCGGTTCCGGGAAGCGGTACGCACCCTGGCCCGGGGCCCGAAGCCGCTCGCCATCACCGGGTTCGGCACCGCGGCCTACCGCGGCGCGGGAGACCGCGGCGGGCGGGTGCTGGAAGTGGTCGAGTACGACCCGGAGACCAGGGCCCCCGCACGGCTGAACGGCATGTACGAGCGTGACGAGGCCGGCCAGGCCGCGTACCTGAGCGAACTGCTGGAGATCTTCGAGACCGAGGGCGTGGACAGCGCGTTCGTCTTCCTGTTCGCCCTGCCCGGCTACCCGCACCGCCCCGACGGCGACCCTCGGGACGACCTGGACCGGGCCGGCCTGGGCATCGTCAAACTCCTCGAAGGGCGCCGGGGGCAGACCTACCCCGACATGGAATGGGAACCCAAGGCCGCCTTCGCGGCAGTGGCGCAGCGGTATCGAAGGTGATGGGCCCGTGCACAGCCCGGGGTCCGCGCCGCGCTGCGGACCCCGAGCCGCGCGGGGCTCAGGAGAAGGCGCGGGATGTCGCGCGATCCGGGGCGGGTGAGGCGCTGCCGGCTCCCACCTTCTCCGCCGCGGCCATGTAGGCCAGCACCAGGGGCCGCTCGTCGCCCCGGCGGGCGGCCACGGCCAGATGGGACGGGGAGACGCCCCGGACCAGTACGGCGATCACCTCGTCCCGGACGATCAGCGGGGCGTTGCCGGCGGCCAGCAGCGCCACGCCCTGGCCGTTGGCGACCGCTTCGTGGGTCTCCTCGGCGCTGGCCACCACGCCGCCGATCCGCGGTGCGCGGCCGCCCCGGGCGTCCAGGGCCAGCCAGTAGTCCCGCATCGGACCGGCCTCCGGGGGGAGGGCGAGGAACGGCTCGTCCAGGAGGTCGGCGAAGTCGACGGCGCCCTCCCGGTCGGCCGTGGCCCTCGCCGCCAGGGGGTGGCCGTGCGGCAGTGCCACCAGGCGCGGCTCCCGGGCCACCACCACGTACCGGTAGTGGTCGCCGTCCGGGAGCGGCAGCCAGACGAAGGCGACATCGCTGGCTCCGTCCGCCAGCCCGGCGCTGGGATCGGCCCAGTTGACCTGCCGCAGAACGGGCCGTGCGTCCGGGTGCCGGGAGACCAGCCGGGTTCGCAGCGCGGGCAGCAGCCCGCGGCCCGGGCTGGTGGACATGCCGATGACCAGGGTGTTCCGCTCGGCGGCGCGGGCCTCCTCCATCGCCGCCTCGGCGGCCTCCCAGGCGGTCAGCATCCCGCGGGCGTGCGGGAGCAGGGCTTCCCCGACCGCGGTCAGCCGCACCGCCCGCCGGTCCCGGTGGAACAGAGGCGCGCCGACCTGCTTCTCCAGCATCCGCATCTGTTTGCTGAGCGCGGGTTGGGAGACGAACAGCCGCTCGGCGGCCCGCGTGAAGTTCAACTCCTCGGCGATCGCGGCGAAGTAGCGCAGATCGCGCCCATGGACGTCCATAACTCATGGTTATCACAACAGGTCTTGGACGTGGTTCCGGATCCCGGCGAATGATGGGAGCCGTCGACGGGGAGGCCCCGAAGGGCAGTTGACGAGGACGAGGGAGACGAAGAGATGACCGAGGGCGGCAAGGTCTGGCTGGTCACGGGCGCGAGCAGCGGCTTCGGGCGGGCCATCGCCGAGGCGGCGATCGCCGCCGGTGACACGGTGATCGGCACGGCCCGACGGACCGAGGCGCTGGCCGACCTGGTCGCCGGGCACCCCGACCGGGTGGAGGCGATCGCCCTGGACGTCACCGACGGCGCGCGGATCGACGCGGTGGCCGCCGACGTGCTGGCACGCTACGGCCGGGTGGACGTGCTGGTGAACAACGCCGGGCGCACGCAGGTCGGGGCGTTCGAGGAGACCACCGACGCGGAGCTGCGCGACCTGTTCGAGCTGCACGTGTTCGGCCCTGCTCGGCTGACCAGGGCACTGCTGCCGCAGATGCGGGAGCGGGGCAGCGGCTCGATCGTGAACCTCAGCAGCATCGGCGGCCAGCTGTCCTTCGCCGGCTTCTCCGCGTACAGCGCGACCAAGGCGGCGTTGGAACAGCTGTCGGAGGGCCTGGCCGACGAGGTGGCGCAGTTCGGCATCAAGGTGCTGATCGTGGAGCCCGGCGCGTTCCGCACCAACCTGTTCGGCAGGGGCGCGGCCTACTTCTCCGAGGAGAACCCGGTGTACGCGGAGAAGGTCGGCGCCACCAGGAAGCTGGTGCAGGGCGGCGACGGCAACCAGCCCGGGGACCCGGCGAAGGCCGCCGCGGCGATCCGGCAGGCCCTGGAGGCCGAGAACACCCCGCTGAGGCTCGCCCTCGGCGGCGACGCGGTGGACGTCCTCGTCGGGCACCTCGACTCGGTGCGGGCCGAGATCGCCGCGTGGGAGAAGACCTCCCGGGGGACGGACTTCGACGCGCAGTGATGGTCGTGGTCGGTCCGGCTTGACCATCAGTCGCCGCAGCGGCACCGAGGCGGAGCTGCGGCGACTGATGGCCCGTGGAGTCCCGGTCAGGAGGCGACCGCGCCCCGCCGACCTGTGGGGAACCTGCTACCGCGATCGCGGCAAGACCATCCGGGTGCGGCGCGAGGTGCACGGTCTCGGCCGTGCCGGACCGACCGACCCCGCCGTGGAACAGCCCCCGAGGGGCCAGTCGCCCAGCGGAAGGGTTTCCAGGAACGAGCCGGCTGGTCGGCGGTACCGGAGCCGTTCGGGGCCGGGGTGGAAGTCGACGACAAGGGTGGCTTCCATTCGGAGGGCCGGAGCCCCGGGCGGGGGGTCAACGGCCACCGGCCGGGCCGGTGCTGTCACGGACGATCAGCTCGGGGCGCAGCAACTGGATCGAGTTGGCCGGGGCGCCCGACCGGGTGAGGGCGCGCAGCAGCAGCTCGATCGCCTCCCGGGCCATCTCCCGTTTGGGGATGGCCACGCTGGTGAGCGCCGGTCGGGCCACGCCGGCTTCCGGGTTGTCGTCGTGCCCGACGATCGACAGGTCGTGTGGGACGGAACGGCCTGCGGCCCGGGCGGCCTCCAGGGCTCCGAGGGCGAGGACGTCGTGGGTGGCGAAGAGCGCGGTGGTGCCGGGATCCGCGGCCAGTGCCGCGGTGGCGGCCGTGAAGCCGCCCGCTGGGGTGGGTGCGGGCGCCAGGTGGACGGCGGCGTCGGGGACGGTCAGGCCGTCGGCGGTGAAGGCGCGCCGGAAGCCGGCCACCCGCGGGGCGTGGTCGGGGCTAGCGAGCACGGCGACGCGTTCGTGCCCGAGTTCGCGCAGGTGGCGCCCGGCCAGGTAGCCGGCCCGCTCGTAGTCGATGGTGACCACCGGGAAGCGGTCGGGGGCGTCGGTCTCCCAGGCGCACAGGGCGACCGGGAAGGAGGCCTCGGCCAGCAGCGGCAGATGGTCGATCAGGTCCCGGTCACCCGCGATCAGCAGGGCGTCCACCGAGCGGCTGGTCAGCCCGGCCAGGTGCCGCTTGGCGCGCTCGCCGTCGAGCCGGGTGGTGCAGAGCAGCAGGTGGTAGCCGTTCGCGTCGAGGACGTCCTCGACCTCCTCGACGATGTCGGCGTAGAAGGAGCCCGTCACGGTGGGGACGAACAGGCCCACCGTCCTGGTGGCGCCGGTCGCCAGGGAACGCGCGACCAGGTTGGGGGTGTAGCCCAGCTCCTCGACCGCGGCGCGAACCCGAGCCGCGGTCGCCGGGCTGACGGCCCCGCGGCCCCGGATGACGTTGGAGACGGTCTGCTTCGTGACCCCGGCACGCTCGGCCACGTCCTGCATCGTCACCATGACTGGATCCTTCGATTTACCGGTCAACACGTTTCGGTGAAACGTAGGGCACAGGTGAGCGGCCGTCAAGAGCGATCTAAACGCTTTCCCTGCGCTTGACTTGAGGATTCATCGCCTGGGCGCCGTCGCGGCGCACCGAGTCGGCGGAGGTTTTTGCAGGGACCCTTGATTTACCGGTCAACCCGCCCGTATCGTCCCAGCCATCCAGCGACGCCCCCGTCTCCGGGCCACTGCCGACGACACGTCCGCGCGGCTTCTCGCGCCTCCGAGAGGAACCATCCATGGGTAGAACGACCATGTCCGCACGCCGCGTCCTCGGCACGGCCGCCGCCGTCGCGCTCGCGTTCGGGGCGAGCGCCTGCGGCAGCGGCTCGGGGGACGGCGCGAAGTCCGGCGGTGGCTTCACCTACTGGTCGATGTGGCGCTCGGACGAGCCGCAGGCCAAGGTGCTGAAGGCCGCGATCGACGACTTCGCCGCCGCCACCGGCGCCAAGGTGAACATCACCTGGGCCGGCCGGGACATCGCCAAGAAGATCGGCCCGGCGATCGCCGCCAACCAGGCCCCGGACCTGTGGGACGAGTCCGACGACAAGGTCTACGGCACCACCGCCTCCGCCGGACAAGCCCTGGACCTCTCGCCGGTGCTGCAGTCGCAGGTGCCGGAGGAGAACGTCCCGGTCTCCCAGGTCATCCCGGCCAAGTACTTCGACATGCTGCCGAAGGACCCGTCCGGGTCGAACCACTACGTGATCCCGTACGAGGTCGTCACCAACGCGATGTTCTACAACGCGGCCGACCCCGTGATCGCCTCGGCCATGCCGAGCCCGCCCACCGACTGGGCCGGACTGCTCAAGGTATGCGACGCGCTGAAGGCGGCCGGAAAGGCGTGCATCGCCTCCGAGGGCGAGGACCCCTGGAGCAACGAGCTGTACTTCGACTACCTGCTCAACGGCGCCGGAGTGAACGTCGCCCGGCTCTCCGCCGACAAGTCCGGCGCCACCTGGGACGATCCGGCGGTCCTCAGCGCGGCGCAGCAGGTGGAACAACTGGTCAAGGGCGGCCACCTGATCCCGGGCTACGACGCCACCAAGTACCCCACCCAGGAGACCAACTGGACGGCCGGCAAGGCCGCCTTCTACATGGACGGCAACTACGTCACCTCCGAGGTCGCCAAGCAGGTCCCGGCCGGCTGGAAGACGGCCGCGATCCTGCCGCCCACCGCGAAGACCCCGGACGCGGGCCTGGTCGGCTTCGCGATCCCCAAGCGCGCCAAGAACGCCCCCGCCGCACAGAAGTTCATCGCCTTCTTCCTGCAGAAGAAGCACCTGTCCGGGATCTCCACCACCGCGCTCAACATCACCCCGCGCAGCGACATCCCGGCCCCCGCCGAACTGGCCGACGTCCAGAAGGCCCTCGACGCCCCGACGGTCCGGCTCGGCTTCGACGGCGCGGGCGGCAGCTGGCTGCCCAAGGTCCTGAACGAGAACTACCTGGACCTCTGGCACGGGAAGACCACGGCCGCCCAGTTCGTCGCCAAGTGCAAGGCCGACCAGGTCTCCTACTGGCAGACCCAGGGCTGACGGTGGCGACGACGATCGACAACCCGCGCCGGACGAACGCCGCCCGGGGCCGCTCCGAGCGCGCCGCCCGTACCGGGGCCGGCCCGCTGGAGCGCCAACGCCGCCGGATGTTCTGGCCCTTCACCGCACCCGCGCTGATCGTGTACGCGGCGCTGTTCATCGCCCCGGTCGGCTACGCCCTGTGGACCAGCCTGTACAAGTGGGGCGGCATGGGCGCCATGGACTGGCGGGGCCTCCAGAACTACACCCTGCTGTTCCGCGACCCGAGGTTCCGCACCTCCCTGTTCAACACACTGGAACTGATGGTCATCGGCGGCACCATCACCTTCGTGCTCAGCTTCGCGCTGACCCTGGTGCTGCGCGAGATGCGGGCCAGGCTCTTCGCCCGCTCGGTGCTGTTCTTCCCCTCGCTGGTCAACGGCATGGTCTTCGGCATCGCCGCCGGCTTCCTGTTCTCGCCCACCGGCCCGGTCAACCAGGCACTGAAGCTGTTCGGGGTGGCCACGCCGCCCAAGTGGCTGTCGACGGACAACCTGCTCCCGATGGTCCTGGGCACCCTGGTCTGGACGGCGACCGGCTACTACACCTCCATCATCATGGCGGCGGTCGACCAGATCCCCGACTACCTCTACGAGGCGGCCGAACTCGATGGCGCCGGCCCCTTCCAACGCTTCCGGCACATCACCCTGCCCTGCGCCTGGGACGTCATCGCGGTCTGCGCGGTGCTGTGGACCGTCAGCTCGGTGAAGATCTTCGAACTGATCCTGCTCTACGGCGGCAGCACCAACGCCTATCCACCGGTGAGCAGTTGGAACACCGCCGTGTACGTGTACGCCGAGGCCTTCCCGCAGGGCACCGTCCCCCGGCTGGGCATGGCCACCGCCGCCGCGATGGTCAGCCTGGTCATGGTCACCCTGATCACCGTCGTGCTGCGCCGCCTGCTGCGCCGCGACCCGATCGAGTACTGACCCGCCGCGTCCCGGCCCCCCACACCGCAACCGGAAAGGCCACCACCCGTGCGACGCAGAAACCGATCCGCCGGACTCGCGACCAGAATCGGCACGGCCGCCGTCTGGATCGTCGTCGCCGCCGACCTGCTGCTGGCCCTGTGGATCCTGCTGACCTCGCTGCGCGGCGGCCCCGACATCCTGCAGCACGCCTTCGGCCTGCCGACCAGCCCCAGGACCGACAACTACACCACCGCGCTCGACGAGGGCGGCTTCGCGCAGGCGGCCCTCAACAGCCTGCTCACCGCCGGCCTCTCCTCCGCGGTCGCCGTCACCCTCGCGGCCCCCTGCGCCTACGCCCTCGCCCGGCGCCGCTCACGGACCTCCTCGGCGCTGACGATGACCTTCGCCATGGGCCTCGGCGTGCCCGGCCAGGTCCTGGTCGTGCCGCTGTTCGTGGGCCTGTCCCGGGTGAACCTGACCGACAGCGACCTCGGCCTCGGGCTCGTCTACGTCGGCCTGGCCATGCCCTTCACAGTCTTCCTGCTGACCGGATTCTTCAGCGGCATCCCCGGCGTGCTGGAGGAGGCGGCCGTCCTGGACGGCGCCGGCCCGCTGCGAACCTTCCTCCAGGTGGTGCTCCCGGTCGCCCGGGGCGGGCTGATCACCGCCTTCCTCCTGCAGTTCATCACCGCCTGGAACGAGACCCTGTTCGCCCTCGTGCTGACGAACAGCCAGGGAAGGATCACCCTCCCGGTGGCGCTCTCCTCCTTCGTCGCGGCACAGCAGTTCAACGGCCTGGACTACGGCACGATGTTCGCCGGAGTCTGCATCATCCTCGCCCCGATGATCGCGCTCTTCTCCTGGATGGGCTCGCGGATCGTCCAGGGCATGACGGTTGGAATCGGAAAGTGACACCTTCCCGCGCGACCTCGACACTGCGCACCGACGTCCTCCGCATCGACGGCACCCCCGATCCGGTCGGCGGCACCCTGCCGATCCTGCACGGTCTGCCCCGGCAGACCGGCGCGGGCGCGGGGGTCGACGACGAGATGCGCCGCAACCTGGCCTACGGGGTGCCCGACACCCTGCTGCCGTACACCCGGCAGGGCGGGTACGACCGCGTCCGCGCCGAGCGTGACCTCGCCTGCGTGGTGCTGGAGAACGAGACCCTGACCGCGACCTTCCTGCCCTCCCTCGGCGGGCGGCTCTGGTCCCTGGTCCACCGCCCCAGCGGGCGGGAGCTGCTGCACCGCAACCGGATCCTCCAGCCCGCCAACCTCGCCCTGCGCGACGCCTGGCTGGCCGGCGGGGTGGAGTGGAACCTCGGCGCCACCGGGCACTGGCCGCTGACCTGCGAGCCGCTGCACGCCGCCCGGGTCACCGCGCCGGACGGCACCCCCGCGCTGCGGATGTACGCCTTCGAACGGCTGCGGCGCCTGGTCCTGCGGATGGACACCTGGCTGCCCGCCGGCTCCCCGGTGCTGTACGTCCACATCGCCGTGCACAACCCCGCGCCGACCGAGACGCCGGTCTACTGGTGGTCCAACATCGCCGTGCCCGAGGACCAGGGCGTGCGCGTCCTCGGCCCGGCCGACCACGCCTTCCACTGCGACTACGTCAGCGACCTGCGGCGGGTGCCCTTCCCGCAGGTCGACGGCGCCGACCGCAGCTACCCCGGCCGAGTGGCGCGCGCCGCCGACTACTTCCTCGACATCCCCGGCGGCGAACGCCCCTGGATCGCCGCGCTGGACGAGACGGGTACCGGACTCGTCCAGACCTCCACCGCGCGACTGCGTGGCCGCAAGCTGTTCTGCTGGGGCACCGGCACCGGCGGGAAGCACTGGCAGGAGTGGCTCTCAGGCCCGGACTCCGCCTACCTGGAGATCCAGGCCGGTCTGGCCCGCACCCAGCTGGAGCACCTGCCGATGCCCGGCGGTGCCACCTGGTCCTGGACTGAGGCGTACGGGCTGATGCAGGCCGATCCCACGGCCGTGCAGGGGAGTTGGCGATCCGCCCGGTCGGCCGCCGCCGGCGCGCTGGACCAGCTGCTCCCGCCGCTGGAGCTGGAACTGGCCGACACGCTGGCGGACGAGTTCGGCGAGCCCGAGGAGGTGCTGGCCGTGGGTGGCGGCTGGGCCGCGCTGGAGATCGAGGCCGGTGCCCTGGCGGCCTCCCCGCTGCTGCCCTTCGGTGAGCCCAGCGCCGCCCAGGAGCCCTGGCGGCAACTCCTCAGGACCGGCGCACTGCCGGTCTGCGACCCGCCTGCCGAACCGGTCACGGGAGCGCACTGGCGGGTCCTGCTGGAGAGCGGCGCCGCGGACTGGCACGCGCTCTACCAGCTCGGGCTGCTGCGGCTGGCGGCCGGGGAACGGGAGGCTGCCCGCGAAGCCTTCGAGCGCTCGATCGCCGCGCAGCCCTCGCCCTGGGCGCTGCGGGCGCTTGCCTTCCTGACCCCGGACCGGCAGCGGGCCGCCGGCCTCATGGCCGATGCCCACCAACTCCGGCCGGAACTCCTGGAGTTGACGATCGAAACACTGGAGGCGCTGCGGCGGGCCGAGCGATCCGACCAGGCGCTCGCACTGATCGGCCAACTGTCCGCGGCCGACCGGGCACACGGCAGGATCCGGCTGGCCGAGGCGGAGGCGGCGCACGCCGCCGGCGACGACGACCGGGTCCGGAGCCTGCTGGCGGAGGGCATCCAGGTCGACACCATGCGCGAGGGCGAACTCTCCCTGGACACCCTCTGGCTCGCCGTCCACCCCGGCACGCCCGTACCGCCGCAGTACGACTTCCGGATGGCGGCCGGCTGAGCCGCCGCCTCCCACCGACCGCGCTCCCGCTCCGCCCACACACACCAGGGGCGCAACGGTGCGCCCCGTCACGGAAGAGGAGTACCCGTGTCACCTCTACGCACCAGATGGATCAGCGGCCTCACCGCCGCCGCGCTGGCCGTCCTCGGCACCGGCACGCTGGCCGCCACCCCGGCGGCGGCCAAGCACGCCGACGCCACGTACACCGTCTCGATCGGCGGGACCGGCTCGTACGCCTACCCCGACGACACCCCGGCCAGCGTCTACACCGACAAGGACGGCACCTTCTACTTCCAGCAGCCACACTCGCTGTACGGAGCGAAGGACTCCCGGCAGTGGGGCTTCTACACCGGAACCGACTTCGACCACGCCACCCGGTCGGACCCGATCAGCGGCGCCGTCAACCCCGCCAACCCGAACGACCGCAACGACGACACCACCTGGCGGTGCAACAACAGCCCCACGGGCCTGGAGTCCACCAACGCGCCGCAGGGCTCCGGCTACTCCCAGCGGAACTTCTGCGACCTGTCCGGAGTCTGGGTCGACCCGGACACCGGGGACTGGTACGGCCTGGTGCACAACGAGTTCACCCCCCAGCCCTTCGGTGACGGCCTGCACTACGACGCGATCGACTACGCCGTCTCCATCGACCAGGGGAGGACCTGGTCGATCAAGGACCACGCCATCACCTCCCCGTACAGCACCACCCGCGGGGACACCGCGGCCTTCCCGCAGCAGACGTTCTCCTACGGCGACGGCGACCAGCGGCTGTTCACGGACACCGCCTCCGGCTACTTCTACGTCTTCTACGGCTCCCGGATCGTCGACAAGGGCGGGTCCTGGGGCGCCTTCCAGCAGCACGTCGCGCGGGCCCCGATCTCCGCCAAGATGGCGCCCGGCAGCTGGCAGAAGTGGTACGACGGCGCCTGGTCGCAACCGGGGGCGGGCGGACTGGAGAGCGACATGGTGCCCGCCGACTCCGCCAACCCGACCGGGTACCTGCCGCCGGCCAAGGAGTACGACCCCGCCAACCCCGGCACCGTCAACCAGCAGATCGCGGCCGGCACGCTCGCCCCGAGCACACCGCTGTTCGTCATGAACGTCAGCTACGACGCGTATCTGGGCCTCTACATCGGCTCCCCCCAGGCCGTCGACCAGAGCGGCAACGCCCCGCAGCAGATCTACGCCACCAAGGACCTGGCCACCCAGAAGTGGACCCTGCTCGGCGACACCGGTGGCTACCACACCGCTTCCTGGTACCGCTGGTTCCTGGACAGCGCCAACCGGACCGACGCGACGATCGTCGGGAAGACCTTCCGGATGTACTGCTCCTTCGCCTGCGCCGACTCGGACGGTCAGTACGTCGACCTGACCATCGACTCTTCCGCGCCGGCCGCCCCGCCGGTGGACCTGACGAAGACCTACCGGATCCAGAACGGCAACGGCCGCGTCCTCGCCCAGACCGCCGGCGGCTCCGCTACCACCTCCACGGCGCGGCCCACCGGCTCCGCGCGCGAGTCCTGGAGCTTCCTGGCCAACGGCGACGGCTCCTACCGGATCGCCAACGCCGCCACCGGGCAGCTGCTGGGCGTCGACTCCACCGCGACGGCCGGCCGGGCCTGGGGCGCGGGGCTGACCGCCACCACCGCCGTCGGCGGGAACGCCACCGTCGGCCGGCAGTGGTTCATCCTCCCCAGCAAGGCCGGGAACGGCCGGTTCCAGCTGGTGAACCGCTACAGCGGCCTGGTGCTCGGCCTGTCCGGCACGGCGGGCCGGCTCACCGAGACCACGCCCGCCCGCTCCTGGACGGACACCAGCGGCAGCGCGGTCGGCGGCAGGCGCACGGCGGCCGAACAGACCCTCGCCTTCGCCCCGACCGGCACGGCCCCGGAGACGGTCGTGCTCACCGCCCCCGGCGACCAGTCCGGCACCGTCGGCAAGGCCGCCTCGGTCCAGCTGAGCGCGACCGACAACGCCGGCAGGCCGCTCACCTTCTCGGCGACCGGCCTGCCCGCCGGACTCACCATCAGCCCCTCGGGCCTGATCTCCGGCACCCCGACCGGGGCCGGGGTCGCCAGCACCACCGTCACCGCCTCCTCCGGCACCGCGAGCGCCTCGACCACCTTCACCTGGACCGTCACCCCGGCGTTCAGCGGGACCCACACGCTGACCACGGGCGGCAAGGCCCTCGACGACGCCGACAACAGCACCACCGCCGGAAACCGCCTGATCACCTGGACCGCATCCGGAGCCGCCAACCAGCTCTGGCAGTTCCGCCAGCAGCCCGACGGCTCGTACGAACTGGTCAACGGCCTCTCCTCGATGTGCGCCGACGTCAGCGGCGGCTCCACCGCCGCCGGCGCCCAGGTCATCCAGTGGCCGTGCAGCGGAGGGGCCAACCAGCACTGGAACGTCCGGCTGACCGCCGACGGCTCGTACAGCGTCACCTCGGCCCGCAGCGGACTTCTCCTCACCACCGCCTCGACCGCTGACGGCGCTCTGGTGACCCAGCAGCCGGACACCGGCTCTCCGCTCCAGCGGTGGTCGATCGCCTGACCACCTGACCCCGGACGCACCGCGGCCGCCCGTCCCCTTCCGGGGAGGGCGGCCGTTGCCGTTGTGCTCAGGCGGGTCGCACGGTGGCGAACCTCTCGGCGCCGAGGACCCACCGGCCGCGGCGCATCACGGCGACCAGGTCGTAGCTGTCGGAGTCGACTACGACGAGGTCGGCGAGCTTGCCGGTCTCCAGCGAGCCGATGGAGTCGCTCAGGCCGAGCAGCCGGGCCGGGGTGGCGGAGAGCGACTCGACGGCCTGGCCGAGCGTCAGCCTGCCCAGCGTGAGCGCTCTTCGGAACACCCGGTCGAGGGTCAGCGTGGAGCCGGCGATGGAGCTGCCGTCGGGGAGCATGGCGACGCCGTCCTTGACTTCGACCTGGAGCGGGCCGAGCGGGTAGAGGCCGTCGCCCATGCCGGCGGCGCCCATGGCGTCGGTGATCAGGGCGACCCGGGAGGCGCCGGCGGTGCCGTACGCCAGGTCGAGGACGGAG